>CAZPWL010000021.1:0-7863 GCA_964590535.1 uncultured Anaerolineaceae bacterium | reverse complement strand
CGCCAGCAAGAGCTCCGGATTACACGCCAGAGCCATGGCGATTATCACCCGCTGTTTCATTCCTCCGGAAAATTGGTGCGGGTATTCATTAAACCTCTCAGCCGGGATCCCGACCAGCTCGAGCATCCGGGCGGCTTCCTCTTCTGCTTGTTTATTCGTGATTTTGTTATGCAGTTTAATGACTTCCGCAATTTGTTTTCCGACCTTCATAATCGGGTTCAGCGCGGTCATTGGGTCCTGAAAAATCATGGAAACCTTGCGCCCGCGTATCTTCCGCATCATTTTTTCGCTCAGTGTCAGAAGATCCACACCATCCAGGATAATCTCCCCACTCCGAATTTTTGCGGGTGGGTCCGGCAGTATTCTCAGGATCGCCTTGGCGATGGATGTCTTCCCTGCGCCAGTCTCCCCAACCAGACCGAAGGTCTTGCCGCGTTCGAGGACAAACGAAACCCCATTTACTGCATGAATTACAGATCCTTCGGAGGTGTATTCCACCACCAGGTTTTTTACCGTAAGAAAATTGTTCGCTTTTGTGGTCATTTCATGTTTCATTGATTATTTCTTCAGCTTCGGATCAAGCGCGTCGCGTAAACCATCCCCCAGCATGTTGAAAGCGAGTACGGTCAGCATAATGAAGATCCCAGGAAAGGTTACCATCCAGGGGCAGGAGCGGATCAGCGCCCGCCCTCCCGAAATCATCGCTCCCCATTCAGGTGTCGGAGGTTGAATGCCAAGCCCGATAAAGCTTAGCATCGCCGCGGACATGATGACATTCCCAATGCTCATTGTCGCGCCGACCAGAACCGGGGCAAAGCTGTTCGGGATGACATGCCGTGTGATGATCCGAAAGGTACTCGCGTTGTTAGATATCGCGGCTTCGAGAAATTCCTGATGGCGGATACCGAGCACAGAAGCGCGCATCAGTCGGCAAGCCATCGTGATTGCGCCGAAGCCCAAGGCAAGCAGCGTATTAATAAAGCCCGGTCCCAGCACCACAGAAATCGCGATTGCCAGCAGAATTCCGGGGATGGATTGGACGATATCAATAATGCGCATGATGATGTCGTCAATTATCCCGCCAAAGTATCCTGCAATTGCTCCCAGTGTCATTCCGATGATGTTGCTGAATAACACAGCCAGGAAACCAATACTCAGCGAATAACGGCTGCCATATACGATACGGCTGAAGATATCCCTGCCGAGCTCATCGGTTCCCATAATATGTTCCGCGGATGGCGCCTTACGGGTATTTAGCAGGTTTTGTTTGTCATATGGAAACGGCGCGATCAGGGGAGCAAAAATTGCCATGAGCACCAACAAAATAACCACAACCAGACCGATCATCGCCGATGGATTTTTGGAGAGGCGCCGGAGAAGGACAGCCATCTGGCTCTGCTTTTTAATGCTTTTAGGAACAGCAGCAAGTTCAGTGGAATTAAGCATGCTGGCTCCTTTTATGTTTGCGGGCAAATTGGGCTTTAATGCGCGGGTCAATAAAGGCGTAAGCCAGGTCAACCAAGAGCATGATGAAGGTGAAGGCAAGCGCTAAAAATATCACGGAACTCTGGACGATGTTGTAGTCCCGTGCATTGATACCCCCTACCAGGTACATACCGATGCCGGGGATAGAAAAGATGGATTCAATCACGACAGTCCCCGCCAGAAGCATTCCCATCCCGTTCCCGATGATGGTAATAACCGGAAGCATTGCGTTGGGAAGAGCGTGTTTTAACAAAATTTGCGTTTCGGACATGCCCTTGGCGCGAGCAGTGGTGATGTAATCGGAACGGATTACTTCAAGCATGCTTGAGCGTGTTTGTCTGGCTTGGGTGGCTATTCCAGGGAAGGCATTCGCCACACAGGGCAGGATGTAATACTTAAAACCGTCAATTCCAAAGGGTGGAAGCCATCCCAACCTGACTGAAAACAAGAGGATCAACATCAACGCGATCCAGAAGTTGGGTAGGGAAATCCCAAACAAAGCAATAAACATCGAGATTCGGTCTCCCAGACCGTTCTGGTTTACCGCGGCGATGATTCCCAATGGAATACCGATGACGATCTGCAGCCCGATACAAATTGCGGCGATTGTCAACGTTCGCGGGAAGCGGCTGACAAGTTCTTTGGTGACTGGCTGGTTGTAGACCCAGGATTCCCCAAAATCGAAGCGAAAAACAATACCACCCAGGAACTTGCCCAGGCGTACCAGGTAGGGATCATTGAGACCCAGTTCTTCCCGTTTGGCTTCGATCTCTTCAGGCGTAGCTTCCGGACTGAGCATCATCTTGGCTGGATCACCCGGGATAAGATACATAATCGAAAAAACCAGAATGGTCACCCCCAAAACAACCGGAATCATCCATAGTAATCTTTTTAGGATGTATCTTCCCATCAAGTACGCCCTTTCTATTTACCGTAGGCTTTTTCGCTGTTGATTATCCCGCAAAACACCGGAGCCGGTAAGTTGTTTTACCAATAATCGTCCTGCAATAATTTGCGGCACTGCCTTCAATACCTCGATAGTATTTTCCGGCAGTGCCGCTTCAATGGGTCTTTTACAAAACAATCACCAATGGTCCGGGATTATCCTGCCTATTTGTTGAAATCCGCGGCATACTCACAAGCGCCGGGAATGACCTGTCCACGCGTATCCCGTACAACTTTTAGAACACCGGAATCAGCTACGATGATGTTGTTGAAGGACAACATTCCGTAAGCATAAAGCTGTTCTTTCTGATACTGTTGGAAAGCGTCCACGTTGGCTTCATTGAACCCTTCCAGCGAGCTCACGGTGACGAGCAGCGCCTGCAATTCATCATCCTTGAAGAAGTTGGAGGTTGCACCGTTATAGCGGTTTTGGTCGTAAACGAGCTGCCAGGGGCTGAAGATGAAATCACCGCCAGCAGACATGGCAATCAGCAGGTCATATGCCGTGGGATCGTATTGGATCTGGTTGTAGACCGCTGACTCGACCTGGGAGATTTCCACGGCGATGCCAAGGTCGGCCAACTGCGCCTGGATAATCTGCGCCATCAGACCAGAGCGGGCGTCATTCTGGGCGAGCAGCTTGAAGGTAAGTTCGCCCTCAGTATGACCCGATGCGGCAAACAGGTCCTTAGCCTTGGCAAGATCGTACTCATAGTATGGTTCGGCTTCCCATTTGGCAAGGTATCCGCCAAAGTTAGAATTCCCGACTGTGTGCGCGGGCGTGCATGCGCCAGGAGCCACGGCTTCGCACATGGCAGTCGTGTCAATCGCATACGCGATAGCCTGACGGAGTTCTTTATTGGTCAGGGGGTGGCCTTCAGAGCCATTGAACTGCAGGTTTTGAGTCAGGTTATCGAGGAAGTTGAAGGTTGTAAATGAGGGATTGCCAACGAAGCGAACAAGGTCATCGCCTGTGACCCCGGCAGCGATATCTACATTTGCCGTTTCCAGCGCGATTGCGTTCTGAGCGGCTTCGGTAATGACTTTGAAGACAACCTTCTCCACATTTGCCTGGCTAAAGAGCGTGCGATACTGGGCATCCGTCTGCCAGTAATCCGCGCGGCGTTCAAAGGTCAGGCTTGAACCCGGCACATACTCGGTCAGCACATACGGACCGGATGTTACAGGCTTGGTCGCAAAGCTATCTGCGCTGGCTTCATAAGCAGCCTGGCTTACAATCGGGCACTCGGAGAGCACTTTTTCGAGACCGCCCGGGCCAAAGTCCGCTTTCACCTCGAGATTAACGGTCACATCATCGGCTGCAGTGATCGAAACCACATCGCCGAGTGGGCGAAGATTGCCAAGTCCCATGGCTGTATTGTAAGACCAAGCCACGTCCGACGCGGTAATCTTGTTACCGGCGCTGTCTGAAATGTTATCAAAAAGGGTGATTTTATAGACTTTGTCGCCGGTCTTTTCCCAGCTCTTCGCGAGCATCGGAACAGCGGCGCCGCCCATAGAGTCCGTCTCAATCAGGTACTCATAAATGGTCTTCAGGACCGCAATCCTGCCCATGCTCATCCCCACAAAGGGAGATAGATCAGCGGGATCCGCGCCAATAGCGATGGATACCTCAGCTGGAAGAGCGGGTTCTTCCACTGGGGCTTCGGTTACCGCTGGAGCTTCGGTCGCTGCCGGTGCTTCAGTAGCAGCAGGCGCTTCGGTCGCAGGAGCGGCTGGTTCTTCAGTCGGCGCTTCGACTTCCGTCGCACAACCTGACAGCACTGAAAGTAGCATTGCCAGGGCGAGGATGACTACCAATAATTTGCGTTTCATATTCTTTCTCCTTTTGGAACTAATCAGATTGGCATCAAAATGTTTACCATCACAGTTGTTGTTATCGCTGTCTTTCCTCTCCTTCTCAAAAGTTGGACTAGAAGTTAATTTCATGGAAACTTGACGTAACGGTTATCAAAAACAAGCCGGGTATCCAGGTATGTGGACTGCCTCTTAAATTCCGGCTGAGGCATATGAAAATCGGCTGGTCCTCCGGGAGCTAATTGCCAGGGTTCTGTTGTTTTGCCTGCCATGATCAGCTCGTCGTGTTCCAGATACCTTTTCACAATTTCAGCGTCCAGGAAACCTGTTCCATGCCCCCAACAAATCCGATCGTATGCATCCCTCAGTTTCAGGAGTTTTTCCATGTTAAGCGCGTGCTGCTGAATATACGGCTGAGGTTCATCCTGCATCCAGACCAAAACCACCATGTCGGCCACTTCATCACCGGGGAATAGTATGCGTTTGCTGCGGTCCAGCAAAGCGATACTGCTGGGTGCGTGGGCTGGGATTTCAAGAACTTCCAAGGTTCGCCCACCCAAATCGATAGTGTCACCATCCCCCACAAGCGTAACGACGTAATCCGTGCGATATTTTGAAGGCTCCAGACTGGGATATGGTATTTTCGCGATTTCCAGCGCTTTTGCGCTCATGTACGCATGGTCAAACCAGCCGTTGCCTCCGGTGTGGTCGAAATGCCCATGTGTATTGGCGACCATGGTCAAAGGCACGTCGATTAAAGACTGGGCGAATTTTTGAATGTTTTCGGTGGAAAAGCCGCTGTCTATCATCAAACCTGCCCTTTGCCCGGCAAGAAGGTAGGACGTGCAGCCTTCCCCAAAAATAATCCAGGTATCCTTCTCCAACTTTCTCGAAGTAAAAACGCTGTCTTCCATGGAACTTGTGCGACCTCCAAACTGGTAATAATCAGGTGAGAACCAAGCAAACACAGTTAAGATAACGCCGGTATAGGCTGAGGTGAGTTATTACAAGCTTAAGGGTTTTCGCTCGTAAATGCAATTCTTTTTTTGCCTCTATTTATTCCAATATGGAATATTTAAGGGAAACCATTGCCGCGTTTTTTTGACACCACAAAATTATTTGCCGTTAACTAATTAATTATTTATGCTCTCAAATGATTAATGGTGTTTTTGTGTTTAAAGCATTGTCATTACGGAAATACCCACTATAATATATTCGGAAATAGAATATATTGATCGAAAGGAAGCTGTCGTGGAAATCAGGTACCTCAGAGATTTCCTTGTGGTTGCGGAAACGCAAAACTTTTTAGAAGCTGCCGCAATCCTATACTGTTCACAGGCAACACTTACCAAACACATCCAGCGTCTTGAACTCGACCTAGGGTTTACACTGTTTGACAGGACCACGCGCAAGGTTTCCATTAACAAAAACGGAGAAATGCTTCTTCCGTATGCGCGGGAAATTACAGATCTGTACGAGCGCCTTACCGCCCAGGTGAAGGAATCCAAAAATGATAGCGATCAAACGCTGACGATTGGTTCCATCCCCGCTTTAGCGCAGTACAACATTACGGAGCTGCTGGTCTCTTTCAAGAAAACGAATCCCCAGGCAACCATTAATGTTATCCAAGCCGGCTCAGAGGAATTAATTGAACTTGTCCGCCAACGAAAATGCGACCTCGCCTTCATCCGCACCTACGGTGAACTTTCACCCGAGTTCAGTTATCTGCCTATCGCGGTGGATGAATTGGTCGCTTTCCTGCCAAACCATCACCCACTCGCCAAAGAGGCTCTTATACCACTTGGAAAGTTAAGCCGGGAAAATTTTGTGCTACTCCCTGAGAATACCATGCTGTACCGCTTAAGTGTGCAGTTGTGCCGGGAAAGCGGCTTTGAGCCAAACGTCGTCTTTACGGACCATAGGCTCGAGAATCTGCTGGAAATGGTCTTAAACGGTATGGGCGTAGCAATTCTCATGAGAAAACTTGCTGAATATATGGCTCAGCCTAAAGTTTCCGTGGTCGGCATCGAACCGACAGTCTCCACCCGTTTGGACTTGTGCTACCTAAAAAGTGTAGAGTTATCCCCGGTAGCTCGGCAGTTCGTCACGATATCCGAAACGCTGCGCGGTTTGTCGCGCGACGCGTAAATCCGGATTTTCGCCTGTAATCTATTTCTCGATATAAAACGGCTATGCGCATCCCTTCCAAATCTCAGAAGGCGCAACTCATGCGAATCTATCCGATTCCCCAAAATACAATTTTTCGAAATGATCGCTGTTGGCGAGGATACACCTGGTTATCCGAGTTGTTCTGATAAGAACGAGCCTCATTGGGGAAAAATCCCGCGCGTTGACAAAGGTTGAGCTGCTGCAGCAAAACGCAAGTCCGAAGAACCAACCCGGAAAAAATATTTAGTTTGGAAAAAGTAAATGGCAGGAAACCTGCGCTGCGATGCCGCTCAGGATAGCCGTTGAGCAGGATACCTTAACATAGACTGCTCAAAAAATTCAGAGGAAAAATCCCAAAATTCATCTTTGCAACCAATTTTTTTGGACCTCTCATATCTGCGTCTGATCCGTCGCCTATCAGTTAACGAAAAAACGCACTCATCAGGCACATAGCAAGTGATAGTAAATCACCCGGAAGTCCTCGTTTTCAGGCAGTCTTCAGTTCATATGCGCTCAAAAAAAGAGGCTGCCGTTACAGGCAGCCTCTTGAGCGTCTAACTTACTTGAACAGGATAGGGATGTAAATTCTGGGTCCCTGGTGGACGATGATGCTTACCACCGCTTCATTGGAGTCCAGCTGGCCATCATTGACCTTGTAAACAAAGCTGTCCTCCCCATTCCAGTTGGGATCCGGAGTGTACGTACAGTAGCGACCGTCGCAATCAAGCGTTCCATGCGCAGGACCTGACACGATAATAAAGGTTCCAGTATCCCCTTCGGGGTCGGTCGCGAGGAGTGTAATATCCACCGGGAAGTTTTCCAGGGTTTCCACGGTCATGCCATACGCGACAGGCGGGTCATTGACCGCGGTGACTGTGATGGATACTACTGCGGTGTTCGAATCTACCAGTCCGTCGTTGACTTTGTAAGTGAAGCTGTCTGCGCCGTTGAAGTTCAGGTCTGGCGTGTAAGTCACCACGAGCCCGTTGATGGTCAGATCACCATACAAGGGTTGGTCTACAATGATGACCGTCAGCGGATCCTCTTCAGGATCGCTCGCGGTCAGCGTGATTTCAACCGCAGTGTCTTCGGGCGTCGTGACAGATTGATCCTGAGCGCTTGGGGCGGTGTTCACTTCCGTCACCGTGACGGTGATTTCTTCTTCATCGCACAGGCTGGGTGTCCCGTTATCACAGACTTTGACCGTGAAGGTGTATTCGCCCGCGCCTTGCGCTTCGGTGGGCGTCCAGCTAAAGGCACCGGTGGTCGGGTCGATTGCCGCACCAGCAGGAGCGCTAACCAGGCTGAAGGTAAGCGTATTGGCAGGCAGGTCGGCGTCGCTGGCCGTCGCAATAAAGCTCAGTTCGGTTTCTTCCGCAATCGTCTTGTCTCCAATCGCGCCGAGTACCGGAGCGACGTTGACTTCCGTCACCGTGACGGTGATTT
>CAZPWL010000020.1:17747-19917 GCA_964590535.1 uncultured Anaerolineaceae bacterium | reverse complement strand
CGACTCCTTTGCCCCCAGCCTGAAAAATACCCGCAAGGGTATTTTTTTATCCCTAAAAACGTTAACGCAATCGCAGAAGTTACCCCCAAAGCCCGCTATAATAGGGTAATGTTCGAAACTCCAGCCCCCAATCCCACAGCCCCAGGCAATAAGCCTGCTACCTACTTGACCGCGACTGTCTTCCTGGCCGGCGCGGTAACCATGTCGGTGGAATTCGGCGCGTCCCGGCTGTTGGGAAACGTGTTTGGAACCAGCAATATTGTTTGGGCGGTGGTGATCGGTTTGGTGCTGGTATACCTTACACTCGGCAACTGGCTGGGCGGCCGGCTTGCGGACAAAAATCCTTCGGCGCGCGTATACTACAGCGTGCTGGCCTGGGCTGCGCTCGGGGCGGGTCTGGTTCCGCTGCTCTCACGCCCGGTTCTGCGCGCCGCCGCGGAGGCGTTTGACGCGCTCAATCTTGGCGTGTTGGCTGGCGCTTTTGCCGCTGTTATCCTGCTTTTCTCTGTTCCTGTCATCTTGCTGGGGATGGTGACGCCCTTCGCGCTCAAGCTACTGATCCAGAGCACGGAAAAAACCGGCAGAATCTCTGGCAAACTCTCCGCGGTTTCCACGCTCGGTTCCTTCCTGGGCACCTTTCTGACGGTCTTGGTGCTTATCCCTTGGGTGGGTACCTACCGTACTTTCCTCCTCGTGAGCCTGATTTTGCTCGCGGCTGCCATCCTGGGCTTGTGTTCCCTCGGCGCGCGCCGGCAAGGATTAATATTCTTTCTCCTTGGAGCGCTACTGCTGGTTTTCTCCTATTTGGGTTTGCGCGGCAGCGATAAGCGCACTCCCGGGCTGGTCTACGAGACTGAGTCTGCCTACAACTACATCCAGGTGCTGGAGGAGGGCGGGTTTCGCTTCTTGCGCCTGAACGAAGGCCAGGGCGTGCATTCCATCTATCATCCCACGGAGTTCTTCTTCTCGGGTCCGTGGGACCAGGTGTTGGTGGCGCCGTTCTTTAACCCTTCAATCAGTACCGAGGATGTGGAGCGTATCGCGCTGCTGGGTTTGGCAGCCGGTACAAGCGCGCGCCAGGCGAGCGTTATCTATCCGCAGGCGCAGGTGGACGGATTCGAGATTGACCCGAAAATCGTGGAGGTCGGACGGCAGTGGTTTGGGATGGACTTGCCCGGGCTGAGCGTTACCACCGGGGATGCCCGTTGGGGACTGGCGCACTCCGCCGGCGCGTACGACATCATCAGCGTGGATGCCTACCGCCCGCCTTACATCCCCGCGCATCTGGTCACGCAGGAATTTTTTGCGCTGGTGTACGAGAAGCTTTCACCTGAAGGGGTGATGGTTATCAATATTGGCAGAAGTACAACGGACCGTTCGTTGATAGATACGCTCAGCGCGACGGTCGCGCAATCTTTTCAGGCTGTTTTTATCACAGACCTGCCGGACTCTTACAATACCATCCTATTCGCCGCGAAGAATCCGCAAGCAAACTGGGAAGCTTTTGAACGCAACCTGAACCTACAAAACCTTCCTGGAGGTAGTTCGCCGCTCGCGGAAATTATGGGAATCACTATCGGCGGCAAAGCCGAAACGCATTTCGCAAACAGAATTTTCACGGATGATAAGGCGCGGATTGAGTTTATGACCAATCGGCTGGTAATCAACTTCCTGTTGGAAGGGGTTAAGGAGTAAGAAATGAAATCGTCGTTGGATAAAACACTTGGGGTATTGCTGGCTGTGATGCTTCCTTTCCTCCTGCTTTTGGGGGCTGTTCGGTTGATAATGACCCCGCAATTCCCTGCGCTTGAATATCAAAGACCCGGTTTTCCGGAAGACTCTTTCGGCTTTAGCACCGCGGAGCGCAAGCAGTGGTCCGCGTACGCGGTGAACTACCTGGTTAAAGACGCTGATATTGATTATCTGGCGGACCTGCGCTTTACCGACGGCAAAGCGCTTTACCGGGCGGAAGAACTCAGCCATATGGAGGACGTCAAAGCTGTTGTGAAAATTGCGCTTACAGTCTGGTATGGGCTGTTGGGGGCGACTTTTGCGCTGTGCCTGTGGTTCGCGGCGATGGGAGGCTGGCGCAAGCTGGGGAAGGCATTAAGAACCGGCGCGTGGCTTTCGATTGCTTTGATTGCCTTCATCGTGGTAATGACCGCGGTCA
>CAZPWL010000020.1:0-17737 GCA_964590535.1 uncultured Anaerolineaceae bacterium | reverse complement strand
CTTTGACAAGCTCTTTGACCGATTTCACCGCTTGTTTTTTACAGAAGGGACCTGGCTCTTTTATCAGAACGACACGCTTATCCGATTGTTCCCACTGGTTTTCTGGCGTGATGCTTTCCTGCTGGTGGGGCTGTTTGTGCTGTTGGCCGCCGGTCTTCTGTTGTGGATTACCAAAGGAGTACGTAAGAAGGAAGCCTAATGGGATTAAAAAAATGCCCCACATCGTGGGGCATTTTTTGTAGGAGTGAGATTTAGATAACCGGAGGATTCTCGGGGTCCAGGCTTGGATCGAAGATGTGGTAGTTATCCATATTGAAGACCACCTGCATATCATCGCCAAAGCGGGCGGTTGTGCGCGGGTCAACGCGGGCAATAAAGTTGTGTTCACCGTTGACGAGGTACAGGAAGATTTCGTTACCCATAAGCTCGGTAACATCCACTTTGACGTTGACGGGTTCGGCAATGATGCCGGGGGGCGCGTACAGCGGGTTGTGGATATCTTCAGGACGGATGCCGAAAATCATGTCTTTATCGAGGACGCTGGCATAGCGTTCCTTGTCCTGGTCCGGCAGTTTGACGCTGAAGGAGCCCAGGTCGGCAACGAAGTGGCCATCGGATTGAATGAGCTTGCCCTTGAAGAAGTTCATGGCAGGCGAGCCAATGAAGCCAGCAACGAACAGGTTGGCTGGGTGATCGTACAGGTTCTGGGGGGTATCCAACTGCTGCAGCTTGGCCTTGCTCATGACGGCGATGCGGGAGGCCATGGTCATGGCTTCGGTCTGGTCGTGTGTCACGTAAATAAAGGTCGTCTGCAGGTTCTTGTGCAGCTTGCTGATTTCCGCACGGGTCTGGACGCGGAGCTTGGCATCGAGGTTGGAAAGCGGCTCATCGAAGAGGAACACTTTCGGTTCGCGCACGATGGCGCGACCGACAGCCACGCGCTGGCGCTGGCCGCCGGAAAGTTCCTTCGGTTTGCGCTTCAGGAAGCCTTCGATTCCGAGGATCTGAGCGGATTCTTTTACGCGCCGGTCAATTTCGTCCTTGGGCATCTTGCGAAGTTTGAGGCCGAAAGCCATGTTGTCATACACAGACATGTGCGGGTAGAGGGCATAGCTTTGGAAAACCATGGCAATGTCGCGATCTTTTGGAGCGACGTCATTGACAACCTGGTCACCAATTTTTACTTCACCCTGCGTGATTTCTTCCAAACCAGCCAGACAGCGCAGAGCTGTCGTCTTGCCGCAGCCGGAAGGACCAACGAGAACGAGGAATTCCTTATCCTCGATTGCAAGATTAAGATCTTGCACAGCTACAACATCGCCATACTTTTTCCAAACATGATCGTACGTAACACTTGCCATAGTATTCCTCCAATCTGAACGGATATAGTGGTTTTATTATACTCCTGATATGTCAAGATGATTAAACAAAAAACCTTACTCCGAAGAGTAAGGTTATCTGTTGGTATTCGGTTGGAATTATCCGATTTTTTCAAACTGGTCTTTAGTGACGCCGCAATCGGGGCACACCCAATCATCCGGCAGGTCTTCAAAGGCGGTTCCAGGGGCAATGCCATTATCCGGATCACCTATTTCGGGGTCGTAAATGTACCCGCAAGCGATGCATTCGTATTTATCCATATTTCTCCTTCTTCACTGTTTTAATTGGACAGAGTCCAAGAAAATTTTCACCAGCAGTCCCTTACTGCCCGGTGAATGAATTATACAATAAGTTACGTTTCTAGAAGTGCAAATTGAATTATTAGTTTGAGAGGGTGGAATATTCACGGATTACGGCAGCAAGCCCCAGTCGTCATCCATCAAGTCCTTTTCCATCATTGCTGGCGTCCAGGTTTCCTGTCCGTATTCAATTTCAGTCTTCAGCCCCAGGATTTGTTCCACCTTCACGCGCGTTGATTCAAGCATGTGCGGTCCGTAGGGGCAGAAAGGCGTCGTCAGGATCATCACCACGCGAGCAGTTTCGTTTTCAATACTTATGTTGCGAACAAGTCCGAGCTCAAGAATGGAATAACCCAATTCGGGGTCGGTAATTCCCGCCAGGTTTTCGATCAGGTCGGTATGGAAATGTGGATGAGTCCTGTCTATGTCCCACTGAGGGGTAGTTCCTGGGTTTTCTGCCATCATTAGAGATCCAAAACGTAGACGCAGTGTGGGTCACCCTTGGCAATACATTGGGCGTGGACAACTTCGCAGTTCAACACACACTTGAACATCGTTTCGTCAATTTTGCAGATTTCAGGGTGGACATGGCCAAGGTTGTGATATGGGCAATTCTCTGAGTAGAGGAACAGCTTGGTGTGGTCCTTTTTCCAGCTGATGCGATACCCATCGGCAGAAAGTTGGTCCGCTAACAGTTCCAATTTCTCTTCCAGTGGGAGGCTTTTGTCTATGCTCAGGGAATTTTGGGCCTGACTCTTGCCGATTTTTACAAACAGCTCGCTGAGCTGCTCGTTGGAAAGCGTTTTTTTGAGCTCCTCCAGCATATATCTGGTGAATTTCTGATAATTGCTTGGAAATTTCTCCAGCCCCTGGTCTGTAAGCCGGTACACAAAGCGCGGACGACCAACGCCATGGCGCTCTTCTTCAGCGTAGATCAGTCCTTCTTCCTGAAGGTTGATGAGATGATGCCGCACGGAAATTCCGTTTATCCCGACTGCCTTAGCGAGGTCGCTAATTGTGGCTTTTCTCTTTGTCTGCAGGATTCCAAGAATCTTTTCACGTGTGCTTCTCATAGGTATTCTCCACTCCTTAGCTGGCTGCTAACATAGAAACTGGTGCTGCGCTTATTACTTAATATTATTTATAGTTATTTGCAGAATTTTACTATACTTTTGTTCAGCTGTGTTATAATTTACCAAACTTGATATTAACAACCACAGGAGATGAAACATGGCAAAGTTATTAGATATTGAGGGAATCGGACCTGTATACTCCGAGAAGCTGCAGAAAGCTGGCGTCAAGAGCGTGGAAGCGCTTCTCAAACTCGGCGCGACCCCCAAGGAGCGTGAGGATCTTGCTGAAAAAGCCGGAATTGATAAGAAGCTGATTCTGGAATGGGTCAATCGCGCCGACTTGTTCCGCATCAAGGGCGTCGCAGAAGAATATTCCGACCTGTTGGAAGCAGCGGGTGTGGATACAGTCGTTGAACTTGCCAAGCGTAACGCGGAAAATCTGCTCGCTAAGATTCTGGAAGTCAACGCGGTAAAGAAACTTGTTCGCCGGGCTCCAACCCTCGGCCAGATTGAAAAATGGATTGCCCAGGCGAAAGACCTGCCGCGCGCCATCCACTACTAAACCAGCGCATCTGTACAGGCGTTTAGAAAGCCTGTAAACGCACACAACAAAAAACCGCCCGATACGGACGGTTTTTTGTTCAGGAATAAGCCTGCTCTATCTTTTCTTCTTTTTCAGCATGTTCAGGATGGTGTTAATCACCAGCGCCCCGGACTGCTTTTGGTCATCGCGTTTGCCCAGCGGGCTGGCAGAACCCAGCGCTTGCATGATGGCTTCCATTGTAGAGCCGCCGTGCTGTTTCGCGGAGTAATAGGCTAAACCCGCGGAAAGCAAATCTGTGATGTCGAGCCCGTTATCCGCGTTGGATTGCCCGCCAAGCAGCGAGCCGAGCAAATCCCCACCCAAAGGTTGGGACTGCTGCTGCTGTTGGCCGGTCATCCCGCCGAGCAGCGAGCCGAGCAGGTCCCCGCCCGAAGGTTGGGACTGCTGTTGCTGTTGGCCGGTCATCCCGCCGAGCAGCGAGCCGAGCAGGTCCCCACCCGAAGGCTGGGACTGCTGCTGCTGTTGGCCGGTCATCCCGCTGAGCAGTGAGCCGAGCAGGTCCCCGCCCGAAGGCTGGGACTGCTGTTGCTGTTGGCCGGTCATCCCGCCGAGTAGGGAGCCAAGCAAGCTTTTTTCTGCCGCTCCACTGGTTTCCTGGGCAGGTTCCTGGGCGCCCATCATGGCGTTAATCAGCAAACCGACCGTGTTTTCGTTAAGCTGCTTACCCTGGAATTTCTGGGAAGCATTTGCCAGTCCTTGCGCGTAAAATCTGGCTGAACCACTGCAAGAGTCTTGCAGTAAGTCGCTGGCATAGGCAAGCTGTTCGGAAACTGGGAGGTCTTTCTTCTTGGCAACTGCTTTGGAAACTGTCTTGAAAGCTTCCGCCATATTCGAGCCGTGGTTGTGATTGTAGGTATCCGCCTCGTTGAGGACAGCCTCATTTTCGCTGAGGGTCTTGCTGACCGCTTTGAAAATTGAGGGGAGTGTGAGCGCCTGTGCCATGCTCTTGTTTGTCCTACTTAAGTTCTTCGGGAAGGACGGGGATGCGAAGTTCCTGGCCGGGGACGATAATATTGATGTTCTCGCCAATGACATCCTTATTGAATTCATAAATCAGTTTGTAATAAGGAGGCGTGGCGTGCCCGTAGTGCTGCAGCGCGATGTGGCTGAGGGTCTCGCCGGAAGCGACGACGTGGGTGGCCAGGATTGCGTTCTTCTTGGCTTCTTCTTCAGCGGCTTTGCGAGCTTCGTACTCGGCTTTGCGGGCTTCAGCCTCGCGGGCGTAACGTTCCTGGGCTTCGAGCAGGTCCTGCTTCTTGGCTTCAGCTTCTGCTTTCAGCTTGGCAGCTTCGGCTTCTACTTTGGCTTTCGCTTCAGCGGCGGCTTTGGCGGCTGCATCAGCGGCGGCTTTAGCGGCTGCTTCTTTTTCGTCGCGGTTGCTCAGTGCATCGCCAATCTTCTTGAAAAAACTTTTCTTTTCTTCTGCCATAATAATCTCCTAATCTGGCTGTAATTCCGCGCAAGCCAAAGGGCTGATCTCGCGGTCATCGAAGTCTTGGGGAATATCCCCTTGGACTGATAATTATACTCCACTTCTGTTACTTTTCCAGGTTTGAATAATGTTAATATACTTCATGTATTATTAAAAATTTGACATTTAGGGTTGGAAATGATATAATCGCGCAAACTTTGCAAGCTTTTTAGCCATGGAAGGAAAAATGACCGCACTGGAAATCAGAAACCTTTACGTGTCTGTGAACGACAAAGAAATCATCCGTGATTTTAACCTGACTATGCGGCAGGGAGAAATTCACGCCTTGATGGGCCCCAACGGGACGGGAAAATCGACGCTGGCGTACGCTATCATGGGACATCCCCGTTACCAGATTACCAGCGGGGATGTGCTGATTGATGGGGAAAGCATCCTTGGGCTCTCATCTGACGAACGCGCCCACAAAGGCATTTTTCTCGCTTTTCAGTATCCAGTGTCCATTCCAGGCGTGTCGCTTGCGAATTTCCTGCGGGTGGCTGTGAATGCCCGCAACAAGGCGTTGAACCCCGAAGATAAGGGTATCTCGGTGGTCAAGTTCCGCCAGCTGCTCAAGTCCAAGATGGACCTGCTGAAGATGGATTATCAGTTCGCCAGCCGCTATCTAAACGAAGGTTTTTCAGGTGGAGAGAAAAAGCGCGCAGAAATCCTTCAGATGGCGATGCTGGAGCCACGTTTTGCTGTTTTGGATGAGACTGATTCCGGCCTGGACATTGACGCGCTGCGTATCGTCTCCGAAGGCGTAAATACCCTGGCGCAAGGTCATATCGGCGTATTGGTTATCACCCATTATCAACGCATGCTAAATTACATCAGCCCGGACTTTGTCCATATCATGTATGGGGGGCGCATTGTTGAATCCGGCGAAGCTGAATTAGCGCTGCGCCTTGAAGAACAAGGCTACGATTGGATCCGTGAAAAGTACGGCATTCTGCCTGACGGCGCACAGGATTAAGCGCGGAAATCGCTATGGCAGATAATCATCAGGATTTTCTTCAGTCGCTTGGCAATGCCGATAAGTACGGCTTCAGCTACCCCGACGATTCGGCTTTCACCAGCCGCAAGGGGCTGGATGAGAATGTAGTGCGGCAGATTTCCGCGTATAAAGAAGAACCGGAATGGATGTTGGATTTCCGCCTGAACGCGTACCGGCATTATCGCAAACGCGCTATCCCGACCTGGGGCGCCGACCTGAGCGGTCTGAACCTGGACGAGATCATCTATTACGCCCGCCCGAAGCAAATTGACCAGAAATCCTGGGATGATGTGCCTGACAATATCAAAAACACCTTCGATCGTCTGGGTCTTCCGGAAGCGGAACAGAAGTACCTGGCAGGCGTGGGGGCGCAGTATGACTCGGAAATGGTTTACCACAGCATCCAGGAGAGCCTGGAAAGACAAGGTGTCATCTTCCTGAGTATTGAAAATGGACTCAAGCAGTATCCTGAGTTGTTTCGAGAGCATTTTGCCAGCGTGGTACCTTATGCCGACAACAAGTTCGCCGCGCTCAACAGCGCGGTCTGGTCAGGCGGCTCCTTCGTATATGTGCCCAAAGGTGTACACGTAGACCTTCCCCTGCAGGCATATTTTCGCCTGAACATGGCCAACATCGGGCAGTTCGAACGCTCGCTCATCATCGCGGACGAGGGCGCGCAGGTCCACTACGTGGAAGGCTGCACCGCGCCGCTTTACCTGACCGAGTCGTTTCACAGCGGCGTCATTGAAATTATTGTTAAAAAAGGCGCGCGGGTGCGCTACACTACCATCCAGAACTGGTCTACGAATGTCTACAACCTGGTCACCCAACGCGCGGTGGTGGAGGAAAACGGCACGATGGAATGGGTGGACGCGAACCTGGGCTCCAAAGTGACCATGAAGTACCCGGCTTGTTTCTTGAAAGGTCCCGGCGCGCATGGGGAAGTTCTTTCGGTCGCTTTTGCCGGCCCGGGTCAACATCAGGATGCTGGAGCGAAAATGATACACTTCGCGCCCAACACCAGCAGCAAAATAACCTCCAAGTCCATTTCCCGGGGGAACGGGCGTTCGTCCTACCGAGGCTTGGTGCGGGTGGCTGGCGCGGCGGAAAAATCGCGCTCGAGTGTGGTCTGCGACGCTCTGCTGCTTGACCATGAGTCGCGGTCGGACACCTATCCGACCATGGATATCAAAGCCAGGGACGTGCAAATCGGGCACGAAGCAACTGTAAGCAAGATTGGCGAAGAACAGCTTTTCTATCTGAACAGCCGCGGGCTCTCCGATGAAGAGGCAACAACCATGGTGGTTTCGGGTTTTATCGAGCCGCTTGTGAAAGAGCTGCCGATGGAATACGCGGTGGAAATGAATAAATTGATCCAATTGCAGATGACTGGTTCGGTAGGGTAGGCACAAAGATGCGAACCAAGCTGCTTACTTTTTTCAACGATAAAACTGTGGACCTGCCCAGCGAACTGACCGAACGGCCGGCTCTGCTGGCAGCCCCGGCCTTACTTGATTTCCGGACGAATGCCTGGAAGCATGCCCTAAGCCTGCCTTTCCCGGGTAAGAAAGACGAAGCCTGGCGGCGGGTCCGCCTGGACGAAATACTGAACACAGATCTTGATATTTTGGGTTCAAAGAAGCCCGGTTCTGAAGTAAGTGCAGGCATATCAGACAAAGAAGCCGCCGGGTATGCTGGGTCTTTATTCACCAGTCCGGCTGGCAGCAGCGTTCGACTTGACCCAGATTTAGCAAACGCCGGCGTGATTTTTTGCGATTACACCGACGCGGAGAAAGAACATCCCGGCTTTATTGCGGAGAATTCTGGCAAAGTGGTGCCGCCTTCGGACGGCAAATTTGCCGCGGCGGCGTCAGCATTGGCCGAGTACGGCGCGGTGCTGCACATTCCGGTGGGCTGCCGGATTGAGAAACCGCTGCTGGCGCGTCTGGAGGCTGGCAGAGAGGGCAGCGCCGCTTTCTCGCACAGCATCATTAGGCTGGAAGCTGACGCTTCCGCGGTGCTGGTTCTGGATTTCAGTTCCTGCCTTGCCAATGCCCAGAGTCAGGATGCCCTGCACCTTGGTATTCTGGAAATCCAGCTTGAGGCAGGCGCCGACCTGACCTTGGTTGAGCTGCAGCAGTTCTCGCTGCAGACCTGGAATATCACCCACGAACGCGCGTCTCTGCAAGATGGAGCACGTCTGCACTGGGTGTACGGAGCGCTTGGCGCCCGGCTGAGCAAGAATTTCATTGAGGCTTCTCTGAAGGGCTCTGGAGCGGAAGCGCGGATGCACGGCTTTTACTTCGCCAGCGCGCAGCAGGTCTTTGACCTGGACACGCAGCAGGATCATCTGGCTCCCCATACTACCAGCAACCTGCTGTACAAAGGCGCGGCGGCTGGAAACGCGCGAACGGTATGGGAAGGCATGATTTATGTGGCACCCCAGGCGATGCAGACAGACGGCTTCCAGACGAACCGCAACTTGGTGCTCGGCGCAGGCGCGGAGGTGAACGCGCTGCCCGGCCTGGAAATTCTGGCGGATGATGTGCGCTGTTCGCACGGCGCTTCAATCGGAAGGCTGGATGAGGATGAATTGTTTTACCTGCAAACCCGCGGAATTCCGCGAAGGGAAGCGGAGCAGCTGGTCATTGAAGGTTTTTTTGGTGAAGTTGTCGAGCAGGTACCTGTTGAGGCTCTGCGCTTGGAATTAAAGAAATTACTAATTGCCAGGTTTAAACTGGCGGTATAAAGGTGAGAAGATGAGAGTTGGAGGGACTATGACGACCGGTAAGTTTATGCGTTCTCCTGAACCTGAAATTAATTACGAAGTGGGCGATAAGGTTGAAGTAAACTGCGACCATGAAAAGAACGGCCAGCGCATCAGGGGCTGGCTACGGGGTATTGTTGTCCAGGTGGATGATAAGAACGTCGCTGTTCAGTTCCGCACCAATATTTACTTAACAGACGGCTGGATGGTTCCAGACCAAATACTGTGGTTCCCCTTTGATTCAGTCAACGTGCGGCCGGCGCAGCCGAAATCCAAATCATCAGGGAAACCCGATTTTAACCTGCTTTAACCGCTGACTTTACGCAGAGGGTTCGAATGAACCTACGATTCGGATAATATCGAAACCTTCCGCATAAGGACGTTCGGCCAGCGCGCCATGTCGGATGGCGGTCGAACGCAGCACTTCCTCTGAGAAATAGTAGCGTTCCGCGTACGTGGTGTACTTGGAGAGCGCTTCGATTTTCTTTTCCACGCCGGCTGCCGAGACTTCCACCAAGAAGTGGGGGAAGAAACCATAACTGCTGCGCAGCACGTCGTAGCCCAGGACTGTTGTCCCCCGAAATGCGCGCAGGGCTTCCTGCGTCAGGGTTACATGGTCCTGATGGATGTCTTGCGCGGTATGGACGAAGACGATTTGGGGTTTTAGCTGGCGCTTAAGCTGCAGCATTTTTTCCAGAATTTCCTGCCGGAAATCGGGGAAGCGGCGCGTTTCAAAGGAACCTACTTCAATCTGGTCATCGCGCAAGCCCATGCTGCGCATACTAACGTAGTGCTCGTCAAGGAGATGCTGCAGGTCAGGATTCTTTTTGTTATCCGAAAAGGTCATGCAATAAAGCTCGGTCTGACCGACGATATCCGCCAGGAGCGCGCCGCATCCAAGTTCAATATCGTCAGGGTGGGCTCCCAGGAACAGTACCGACTTTCCAAAAAAGGTCATATTATTCATCACGCTGCTCACTTTGTCGCGATGAAACCGCCGACAACCTTGGTCATTACCAGGCTGCCGTCTTTTTCAATGCGCGCTTTTGCAACTTTTTCAATCTGGTCCATCACAAGCTCAAAGTCTTCATGGGTGATGAAGAGCGAGTTCCAAAGCTTGCGGTCTTCCGACATAGAGGCGCGGGTGTAAACCATGAACGGTGAAACGTCCGTAAAGGTCAGCGGGTTTTCGAAAATGTGCTGTTCCACCTTAGAAAAGAGCTTTTCCATCGTGCCGTAGATTTCTGAGGCGTAGCGCGAGCTGCCGGGCATGGGAGGGATAGGCTTTCCGGTCGCTTCTTTGATAATGTCATAGAAGACGGCTTTGTTGGTGGGCATCGGACCGGTAGTAAAGAGCCGGCCTCCAGATTTTAGGACGCGGCGCATTTCGGATAAGGTGAAAGGAATATCCTGGGCATAGTAGATAGTAAAACACGCGGAGATAAGGTCAAAGTAATCGTAAGGGAGGGCGAAAGGCTGATTGAAATCCAGAAGCTGGAACTTCACATCCGCGCCGCGTTTTTCATTTTCCTCCACGGCTTGCGCGAGCAAGGATTCAGAGACATCCGTGCCCGTAATTTCAACCTGTCCATCCAGGTGTTTGTGGAACGAGAAACATTGTTTGCCCGCGCCGCAGCCTACATCAAGAATTCGCAGCCCTTTTTGGAGCTGCAGAACGTCCAGCATCCAGCTATCAATATCGCGCGCGCCAAATTGGCTGTGGATATCGATGCGTTTGAGCAAATCATTGGTAGTTTCCTGAAAATCAATTTTCATTTCATCCGCCTTTTGAGTGAGGTTAACAAGTCAAGTATACAATTCGCAATCTTTTTGTCAAGAAACTGATCAAGTCCGCTGCGTATAGATATTTTCCCGGAGCTTTTTGTTCTTCAGCGTCATCCATTTTCAGTGTGTCCGCTTGCGAATAAGCTGAATCGATGTTACCAGAGTTCAAAAAAACTGTCTGTCTTTAACAAATGCGCGGCAGCATTTCACCGGCGAGCATATCCAGGACGCGTGTGGTTCCAAGCGCTGTGCGTAGCAGCAGCCGACCGCTGGAGGGAGAAAGAATTCTGCCAATTTGGCAGGCGCCTTCACCGTACTTTTGGGTGCGCAAAAAACTCAGCGCGGCTTCGGCCTTATCTTCGGGCAGAATCACAATCACTTTGCCTTCATTCGCCAGGTAAAGCGGGTCCAGCCCAAGCAAATCGCAAGCTGCCTGCACCGGTGCGTCGATAGGGATATCCGGCTCGTTCAGCTGGATGGTGACCCCGGATTGTTCGGCAATCTCGACCAGGGTGGTCGCCAAACCACCGCGGGTAGGATCGCGCATCACGTGTACTTCCGGAAAGGCTGCGCACAGCCCCTGCGTCAAGTGATTGAGCGGGGCTGTGTCTGATTGCACGTCTGCCTGAAAGCCGAGGTTCCCGCGCGCTTGCAGCACCGCGATACCGTGATTTCCCAGAGCCCCGGAGATGAGCACCGCATCGCCTGGCTGCGCCTGGTCACCGCTGATTTTTCGGTCTGCGGGCACCCAGCCGATGCCGGTGGTGGTGATAAAGAGCTTATCGGCTTTGCCTTTTTCTGTAACCTTGGTATCCGCGGCGATGATGCGCACATCAGCTTCCATACAGGCGTCGCGCATGGATGCAAGAATCTTCTCCAGCTCCTCGATAGAAAAGCCTTCCTCCAGGATAAAGCTGGCAGTCAGGTACTTTGGCTGCGCGCCGAGCATTGCTACGTCGTTCACTGTTCCACACACCGAGAGCCTGCCGATATCGCCGCCCGGAAAGAACAGGGGAAAGACCACATGCGCGTCCGTGGATACCACCAACTGATACCCGGGTGGGGCTGCCAGTTCGGCATTTACCCGTGCGCTGTCGTTGCCAGCGTTTAGAATCGCGTTGCCCAGGTACTTCTGGAAGACGTTCAGAATCAGGTCTCGGGTCATACCGCCGCCGCTGCCGTGTCCTATGACTATCTGTCCGCCAGGTTGAAGCGGAATTGGGCACACAGGTCCTTGCAAGTTGGGGTAGTTTTGTTCGGTCATGCTTTCACCCGCTGGTAACGATAGTATGCCGCGCAAGCGCCTTCCGACGAGACCATCGGCGCACCAAGCGGAGAGGCGGGTGTGCATTCCCGTCCGAACGCCGGGCAGTCGTGCGGTCTGGCAATCCCTCGCAGTACTTGCCCCGCGATGCACCGCGGTGATTCTGATGCAGCGTTTTGCGCAAGCGAAAAGCGTGAGAGCGCGTTGAAGCTGCTGTAGCGCGGGCGTAAGCCCAAACCGGAGAGCGGGATGATGCCGATACCGCGCCATTGGCGGTCCACAGGTTCAAAGACCTGGGCAATCATTTCTTGCGCGGCGCGGTTGCCCTCCCGGGTGACTGCTCTTGGGTAGGCGTTCTCCACCTTGAAACGGCTGCTTTCCAGCTGTTTGATGGTCAACAGAATGCCTTGCAGCAAATCAACCGGTTCAAAGCCTGTCACGACGATAGGAACTTGGTACTGCGCCGCAATCGGTTCGTACTCCCAATACCCCATTACCGTGCAGACGTGACCTGCCGCCAGAAAGGCGTTTACCCGGTTTTCCGGGCTATTCAGGATGGCATGCATGGCCGGCGGCACCAAAACGTTAGCCGGAAGGATGCTGAAATTGCTGATCTTATTCCGCTCCGCGTGCAGAACGCTGGCGGCAATCGATGGCACAGTAGTCTCAAAGCCAATCGCGAAAAACACCACTTGTTTTTGCGGGTTTTCACCTGCCAGTTTCACCGCGTCCAGGGGGGAATACACCACGCGCACATCCGCGCCTTCCGCGCGGGCACTGAAAAGGTTGGCACGCGCGCCGGGCACGCGCAGCATATCCCCAAAAGAGGTAAAGGTCACTTCCGGCTGGCGGGCTATCTGAAGCGCGTTTTCAATCGCTTCCAGCGAGGTGACGCACACCGGGCAGCCAGGGCCGTGAATCAGGGTAATTTCAGGCGGCAGGAGCTGGTCCAGACCGTATTGGAGAATCGCGTGGGTCTGTCCGCCGCAAATTTCCATGATGTTCCATGGGTAGGTGACAGCCTTGCGGATTTCTCCTGCAAGCTGGCGGGTTAACCCCGCGCTGCGAAACAATTTGGAGCCTGCTGAGTTCATGCCGCGGGTTTGTCCTCTTCCTCAGCCTGAGTAAAATCATTAATGTCTCTGAGAAGTCGAATAGTTTCCAGAGCCTCTTCTTCTGAAAGTAAATTCAGCGCGAAGCCGGCATGCACAATGACGTACTGCCCCACCTGCACTTCCGGGACGGTTGCTACGCAAACTTCCTGCTGTACGCCGCCGAAATCGACGTTCGCCATTGCGGTTCCGTCAAGATCATAAAGCCGGATGACTTTCCCTGGTATTCCCAAGCACATAGCAATATCCTCAGTTAGATTTCACGCAGAGCCTGCAGAGCAACCATAACCTGTCCGAGCGAGACGCAGGAATCGTTGGTTGGTAAAGCATGATGATAAAGCGGAATGAAATCCTCCGCTTCCAATGCGGGCAGAATCGCTCGTATCAATCTCATATTCTGCCACACTCCACCGGAAATTACCACGTGGCGCAGCCCGGTTTCCCCGCGGATAGCTCGGCAGGCTTGCACGGACAGGTCGGTGATACTGTTGTGGAAGCGGGCGGCAATCCGGGGGATGCTCAAGCCTCCGCGCAGGTCGCTGACAAGTTCCCTCAGCATTTCCCTGGGGTCGATAACACCGTCTTGCATGAGGACTGGATAACTGACTTGCTCATCAGGGTCAGCCGCGCTTTCCAGGGCGATGGCCGCCTGGGCTTCGTAACTGATTTCGTGGCAGAGACCCAATATTGACGCAACCGCGTCGAACAACCTACCCATGCTGCTGGTGAGCGGGGCATTGAAGCCGCTTTCAAGCTGCGCCTGCACCGCCGCATGTTCCTCCTGGCTGAGCGCCCGGTAGGGCGGCAGACTGAATTCCTCCGCCGAGATACCCGCTGCTGCCAGCCAACTCAGGGCAGTGCGGGCAGGTTTACGCACAGCCAGGTCTCCGCCCGGCAAGCGCACGGGATGCAGGTGAAAACGCCGCTCGAAACTCCGGTAGCCTCCGACCAGTATTTCCCCGCCCCAAATGCTGCCGTCCGTGCCGAAACCAGTGCCGTCGAAAATCAGCCCGATGGCAGGTTCGCTGCTCTCCCAGGCGTTTTCTGCCAGGCAAGCCGCTAGGTGGGCGTGATGATGTTGAACTTTGATGAGCGGAAGCTTTTCTTTCTGGCTGCGTGTTTGCGCGTAGTGGGTTGCCAGATAATCAGGATGCAGGTCGCAGGCCAGCGCTTGGGGATGGATGCGGAACAGCTTTTCGTAGTGCCCGACTGCCAGCTCAAACGAATCGAGCGTCTCCTGGTTTTCCAGGTCTCCGATGAAGTGGCTGACAAAGGCGTAGCTCTCCCTTGCCAGGCAAAACGTGTTCTTGAGCTGCGTGCCTGTGCCTAAAATCGGCTGTTCTGCCCGAGGGATTCTCAGCTGGCCGGGCGCGTATCCACGCGCGCGGCGCACAAGATAAGTTTGGTCCCGCAGCGACGTTACCACGGAATCATCCACGCGCATGTGGATTGGGCGGTCGTGCAGCAGGAAAGCGTCCGCGAGGGGAGCAAGCCTTTGGCGGGCTTCCTCATCCTGGTACGCCAGAGGCTCCTCGCTCAGGTTTCCGCTGGTCATCACCAGCACATCCGGAAAGCCCGGCTCAGGTTCCATCAACAAAAGATGCAGCGGCGTATACGGAAGCATAAATCCCAGCCGGGTTTGGTCCGGCGCAACGATTTTGGCGAGTTCTTTTCCCGCGCCGGTGATTTCAGCCAGGACAATAGGTGCCTGGGCTGAGGCGAGCAGCTCGCGTTCCTGTTCCGAAAGGCGGACGTACTTTTCGACGTTTTCGAGCGAAAATGCCATCAGGGCGAATGGTTTTCCGGTGCGGTGTTTCCGTTCGCGGAGGGTCGTTACAGCCTGCGCGTTGTGCGCGCTGCAGACCAGGTGGAAGCCGCCCAGCCCTTTCAGTGCCAGGATTTTGCCTTCCCGGAGTGCAGTTCGGGCAGCCTGGAGTGCTTGGTCGCCAGATTGGGTGCGTGCTTCGTTCTCTTCATAACAGATTTGTGGTCCACAAGTTGGGCAGGCAACCGGCTGAGCATGAAAACGGCGGTCTGCCGGGTTGTGGTATTCCGCCGCGCAGTCCGGGCAAAGCGGAAATGCCAGCATGCTGGTATTTGCGCGGTCATAGGGGATATCGCGCACGATGCTGAAGCGCGGTCCGCAGTGGGTGCAGTTGATGAATGGGTACCTGTAGCGTCGGTCCGCGGGATTAAAAAGTTCGGCCCTGCAATCCGCGCAAATGGCGATGTCCGGTGAGACAGGCAGAAAGTCTTCCAGTCGGTTTTCACTTTCCCGGATGGTAAATTCAGTGAAAAGTTTGAGCGGGGCAGGGTAGACGGTAAAACTGTCAATTTTGGCCAGAGCCGGCGGCTTAGTCTTCAGGTTCTGGATGAACGCCGCACAGTCTTCGTCCGCGCCGTGAATCTCGATTTCCACACCTTTGGTGGTGTTGGTAACCCAGCCGCTCAGATTGTGTTCCTGTGCCAGCAGGTAAACTGTAGGCCGAAAGCCCACGCCCTGCACAATGCCAGTGATGTGGAAGTGCCAGTTCTGAAGCTTCACAGACTTTTGGTCAGGCCTTTGCTGGCAGCGCTGTGATTAGCCAGTCAATCCAGGCCTCAAAGCCTTCGCCTGTCTTGCAGGAGACCGGGAATATCTTTAGACCAGGATTGAGCATTTCGATGCCTTGTGTGAAATATTCCATGCGGAAGTCGATGTAAGGCAGCAAGTCGGTCTTGTTGATAATCAGCACATCCAGTCCGCGGTAGATATTGGGATACTTGTAAGGCTTGTCGTCGCCTTCTGGAATGGAGGCGATGACGATATTGGCATGCGTCCCAAGGTCAAAACCGGCAGGACAGATAAGATTTCCGACATTCTCAATGATGACCAGATCAAGTTGGTCCAGGTTAAGCTTCTGCAGCGCTAAATCCACCATCACAGCGTCCAGATGACAGTCGCCGCCGGTGTTAATCTGCACAGCTGGAAAGCCAAGCGCGGATATTTTGTCCGCGTCAATTGTGACGGGGGCTGTGTCGCCTTCAATTACGGCGGTGCGAACGCTGGTGGGCAAACGGCGCAGGGTTTCCAGGATAAAGCTGGTCTTGCCAGCTCCGGGGGATGCCATCACATTGATACCAAAGATTTCCTTCTCATCAAGCAGCGCGCGGTTCTCTGCCGCGACGCGCTGATTCGAGTCCATAATTCTCCGAACAATTTCTACACGTTGGGTCATGCTTCCTCTTTGATTACCTCAATGTGGTCAACAAGCAGCTCTTCGCCGCTC
The DNA here is from genome assembly GCA_964590535.1 of uncultured Anaerolineaceae bacterium. Classification (GTDB taxonomy): domain Bacteria; phylum Chloroflexota; class Anaerolineae; order Anaerolineales; family Anaerolineaceae; genus Mesolinea. Next base: position 1,719 of record CAZPWL010000020.1, on the reverse strand, counting down.
ATAATTTCCAACGCGATGCTCCCGCAGCTGGGGCAGGGCATCAGTTCCTCATTAAGTTCGTATTCTTTACCGCAAACCTTACAGCGCAGCCTGGCAGGCACCCTTTGAAAATGCAGAACCGCGCCTTCGCTGGGAGTGCCCGCGCTGATATGATCCCAGTAGAATTGAACGGAATCGTTAACAATGGAGGAGAGCTGCCCGATTGTCAGGAAAATGTCCGTCACCCGACTGGCGCCGTTCTCTCCAGCGGCTTGATTGGCGATTTCGAGGATGCTTTCCGTCACAGCGAGTTCGTGCATAGGCGTCATTATTTCGTGATGGATACAGAAACAAGTCAGATGTTGTTAAAGAGACTGGATTTCTGTCTGCAAGCGTTCGGGATGGCTGTAAACCTCAAACTGAGAGCCGCGCAAGTAGCCAATCAGCGTTATTCCAGCCTGCCAGGCGCACTCGACAGCCATCGCTGTGGGCGAAGTGCGCGAAACGATTATCGGGATGCCGAGCGCGAAGGTCTTGAATACCATCTCCGAGCTGATTCTGCCGCTGAGCAGCAGCAAATTTGGCGAAAACGGGCGGTTTTGCAGCAAGAATAAGCCGGTTAGCTTATCCACGCAGTTGTGGCGACCGAGGTCTTCGACCATGATAGGCACGCTCACGCCGTCGCTGAGGCCGGCGCTGTGAAAACCGCCCACTTGTTCGTGCAGTTCCTGCTGGTCCATGAACTGGCGGTACAAATCCAGCACTTCGCCGGGTCTTATTCGGAAGTCAGTCGGCAAATCGGGCGGGTTCAGCTTGGTGTCTGGACCGTAACCAGTGGATGTGCGGTGAAAATGGGTTGGTTTTTCGACTGGATGAGTCAGGTTGACCATAATCCGGCTTCCATCATCTTCCAGCGTAAGAGAACTGACTTCGGACAGGTCCTTGATAATATTTTCCCCAAACAAAAATCCGAGCGCAAGCGCTTCCAAGTCGGTCGGGGAGCAAATGAAAGTGAGCCAGGGCTGGGCATTAACAAACAATGCGGCGGAATGTTCATTTACGACGGGCTTGCTAGTCTCGATAAGTGTGTCAGTTTTACTGGAATAACTCCAGATTTGTTTTTTCAAAGCAGCTTGGTTCATCGCACAATTCCTGTGAAGTTAGTTTTGGAAAAAGATGCCTGAGACCATCTTATGTCAAAAAATGGTTGGTTTTCAGAAGCCCATTATAATTGAGTTTCAGACAGTATCGATTAAGGAAAGTATGTTTTGGAACCATTAAGTGTTGTTATTCAGGCTGGCGGTAACTCAAGCAGGATGGGAACGCCAAAATCCCATCTGCAATTTTTGGGGATGCCTCTTTTGGAAAGAATCTTTCACATTCTTTCACCGATTGCGGGGGAATTTTTGGTTGTCTCCAATGCTGAACTGCAGCCGTTAGACTTGCCTGTCAGAGTAGTTCCAGACACAATTCCTGGCATTGGCGCGCTTGGCGGGCTCTACACCGCGATGACAGAAGCTCGCAATGAGCTGGTCGCGGTGGTCGCGTGCGATTTGCCTTTTGCGAATGCAGGAATCCTGTTGGCAGGGGCTGATTTGCTGAGGCAATCCGGTAAGGACGTGGCTGTACCAAAAAGCTCAGCGGAGTATTTTGAACCTCTTCATGCTGTTTACAGGCGAGAGCCATGCCGCGAAGCCATACTGAAAGCCATCATGGAACAAAAAAAACGTCTGATTTCCT
>CAZPWL010000019.1:0-20183 GCA_964590535.1 uncultured Anaerolineaceae bacterium | reverse complement strand
ATAACCAGAAAAATGAGGATGACCAGCAAAATATATTCGACTGGACCCCAACCTTTAGGGGATTGTGAACGCATCAGGTTCTCCGAAGGGCTAACAGATTTAACATCCATTATAATTACTTAATCGAGGAGCTCGAAACCGCTATATAATCTGTTGTTTTTAACTCAGTAGTACTGTATGATACTAAAGAATCGTCACTATTCGGTTTAAAAGGAGCAAAAATGAGTGATATTTTCGATAAAGTAGTCGGTGAACAGGACTTCTTCAAAAAACTCATCGCGAAGATTCCAGGCTTTAAAGGCTATGTGGAACGCGGCGATCGCAGAATGTCCGATAAACTGCTGCGGGAGCAGGTGGCACTGGATTTTGAAACGCAGTACCAGCGTGTTTCCGGTCTTCAGAGGGATCTAATTTCCCAGGGCGGTCTGGCATACATCGACGACCTTGAGGCGGCGGCAATCAAGTTGCGCCAGTTCATTGATCGCGTGCGAACCGCTTCTTATGGCTACGCCGGGATTTTTGATGCTGTCAAAATCAAGGAGGACGATCTGGCACAGGTGTACCAGTTTGACAGCCAACTGCTCGGCTTGGGTGAGACAGTCGCCCACGCGATTGATAACGTAGAATCTTCCTTCGGCTCTGACGGACTCCCGGCAGCGATCAAGAACCTCACGACAATCGCGCAGTCCTGTGTGGAAACCTTTAACAAGCGGTCGGACGTGCTAAAAGGCATCGCGGCTGCCTGACAAATAATGTAGCAATGGATTTGGAGGAATCAAAATGACAAGAATTTTCGATGTTGTTGAATATCCGAGCGAGATGGCGGACGAGATTGTCCATCGCTTTCCAGAAACCGGTGTTGCCGACTTGCGCTTTGGCTCGCAGGTGATTGTCCGTGAATCGCAAAATGTGGTCTTCTTCCGCGACGGACGCGCGTTGGATGTGTTAGGCCCCGGCCGGCACACAATCACCACCGCAAACGTTCCCCTGCTGACCAATCTTTTGGGTCAGGCTTTTAGCGGCCGAACACCCTTCACCGCGGAAGTCTATTATGTATCCATGCGGGAATTCGCCGACCGGAAATGGGGCACACCCCAACCGATTATCGTCCGCAACCCCGGCGTTGGTCTGGGCATCGCGCTGCTGCAGGGCTTTGGCACTTACAGCTTCCAGGTGAAGGACCCCCAGCAATTTGTTACACAGTTGGTCGGAGCGCAAGGCGCGTACCGCACTTCGGATATTGAAACCCGCTTGCGCACCATGCTGCTATCCAAGCTGCAGGACGTGCTTGGAGAAACCACCGCTAAAAGCAACGTGATGGAATTGATCGGTCTGACCGAAGAGTTAAGCGCTGCGGTTCGCGCGAAAGGTCAGGATGATTTCCTTGCCATCGGCTTGCTGCTCAAGTCCTTCTACATCGGCAACCTGAAGCCTTCGGATAAATCTGCTGAGGAATTGCGCCAGATGGGCATGCTGGATATGCAGACTTACACCCAGCTGCAGGCCGCGGACGCCATGCGCGACGCCGCCCAAAATCCTTCTGGTGGCGCTGGTTTAACCGCTGGTATTGGAGCTGGCATGGGCATCGGAAATGTGCTCAGCGGCTCGCTGGCGGGAATGACCCAGGGCGGGCAGGCTTCGGCCGCAGGCGCGGGAGCAGCCAATGTTCCTGTCATACCGGATGTGATGACTCCTTCAGAAGCCGCCACATTCCTGAAAGTCTCCGAAGAAGATGTGCTGGCGGCCATCACCGCTGGAGATCTGAAAGCCCGCAAGATTGGCAGCGCATTTAGAATCAGCAAAGACGCCTTGCAGGAATTCCTAAAAGGTTAGCTTAAATAGAAATGCCAAACAGCCCGGGAAAACCCGGGCTGTTTTCTTATAATACAGGTAAAATTAGAGAAAAGCTCAATTGGAGTGCAATGAAACTTCACGAATACCAGGCAAAATTGTTTTTCGCTCGTGAAGGAATCCCCATACCAAAATCCGGACTGGCAAACACCCCCAACGAAGCCAGGCAAGTCGCCGCTGAGATTGGGTATCCTGTGGTATTAAAGGCGCAGGTTCTTTCCGGCGGGCGTGGAAAAGCCGGCGGTATCCGTCTCGTAAGAAATGACGGCGAGATAGACTCCACGGCTAACCTCATTCTAAACAGCCAGATTCGCGGGATTCCAGTGCAACGCTTGTTGGTAGAAAAAGCAGTCGATTTTTCAAGGGAAATTTACCTTGGCATTGTGAATGACCGCTCCGTGGCCAAGCCTATCCTGATTCTCTCCACCTCGGGCGGGATAGAAATCGAAGAAGTAGCTCTGACCTCCCCCGAGCATATCGAGAAAGCGGCAATTAATCCTTTGGTCGGATTACAGAATTACACCGTTCGCGCTCTGGCATCCAGGCTGGGAATTGATTCCGCGCTCTGGAAGCCGCTGCAGCAGATTGCCGCCTCGCTTTGGAAACTCTTCGATCGTTTGGATGCCACTCTTGTTGAAATCAATCCGCTCGTGGTAACTGCCGAGGGAACATTGATGGCATTGGATGGGAAAATGACGATTGATGACAATGCTCTTCATCGCCAAAAAGATTTCCTCGAATTATCCGATCAGATTGTAGAAACTCCTACCGAACAAGAAGCCCGTAAGTTCTGTCTGAATTACATTCAACTGAACGGAAACATCGGCTGCATGGTCAACGGCGCAGGCTTGGCGATGGCCACCATGGACTGCATCCAGCAGGCAGGCAGTGAACCTGCGAATTTCCTCGATATCGGCGGCGGCGCAACCGCGAACAAGGTAGCCGCCGCGCTCTCAATCATCATGAAAGACCCCAAAGTGAGTGCGGTCTTGATAAACATTTTTGGCGGAATCACGCGCTGCGATGAAGTCGCCAAAGGGCTTGCAGCCGTTATCAACGAAATGCCGCGCAATCTACCAATCGTCGTCCGACTGGCTGGTACAAACGCGGAAGAAGGCAGAATAATTCTCGAGCAATATCCTCAGCTGCTCCAGGCAAATACATTAATGTCCGCCGCAAAAATAGCGGTGCAGGAATCCAGGCAGGTGCCGGCATGACAATCCTACTGAACGGAAACGCCCGCATTCTCGTCCAGGGGATTACCGGACGCGAAGGTTTGTATCACAGTGAGCGCATGCACGCTTACGCAAAAAACGTTGTCGCTGGTACTTCCCCGGGTCACGGTGGTGAATGGGTGCTTGATGATAAAGTGCCCGTTTTCGACACTGTTCGGGATGCCCGGGAATCCACTCAGGCAGACACCAGCGTAATTTTTGTGCCAGCTTCTCATGCCGCTGACGCTATCATGGAGTCTATCGAAGCGGAAATCCGCCTGATAGTTTGCATTTCGGAAGGAATACCGATAAAAGACATGCTAAAAGTACGCGCGCTGCTGGAGCAATCTGAAAGCCGTCTTATCGGTCCAAACTCACCTGGAATTCTCTCTCCGGGGAAAGCGAAAGCTGGAATTATTCCGGGGTCCATCGCTATTCCTGGAAGAGTTGGCGTTGTTTCGCGATCAGGTACCCTGACCTATGAGGTCGTCCAAGCCCTTAAGGATGCCGGCGTAGGCGTTTCAACTTGCGTGGGCATCGGTGGTGATCCTATCGTCGGGACCAGCTTTGTGGAGTGTCTGGACTTGTTCGAGTCCGATCCACACACCGACCAAATCATATTAATTGGTGAAATTGGTGGGAATGAAGAAGAATTGGCGGCAGACTTCATCCTGAACCAGGTGACCAAACCGGTGTATGCCTATATCGCTGGCAGAACCGCCCCGGAGAACCGCCGGATGGGACACGCAGGGGCAATTATCGAGGGGAAGACCGGCTCCGCGCGCAGTAAGATCGAAACGCTGCTGCGGGCTGGGGTTCAGCTCTTTTCTTATCCTGAAGAAATCGCGGAAATAATCCGGGTTTAACCAAAAAGAGGAGCCTGAGGCTCCTCTTTGGATGATCCAATACTTACTTCTTTAATGCTTCAATCGCGGCAACCGCGTCCTTGACTGAGCGAATGTCCCGGGCGGTTTCATCTGATATGTTGATGTCAAACTTCTCACAGAAACCGTCGATCAGGAAGAACTGGTCCATCGAGTCGGCTTTCAAGTCTTCAATGAAACGGGTCTCAGGCGTAATGTTCTCACCGTCAATTTTCAGAACTTCGATAATAACTGCTTTTACAGCTTCAAACGTGTTTTCCATGTGCACCTCTACCTCAAAGGATTTTGTTTAATGGTTTACCATATTATAATGTCAATAATATAACACCTTTGTCAAACTATGGATGCAAATACCTCCCAACGTAAAGACGACCATCTCGATATTAACCTGAGCAAGGATGTCAGGTCTGGCGTGTCGACCGGGCTTGAGTCCTTTTCCTTTCTGCATCAGGCGCTGCCGGAAATAAACCTCTCCGACGTGGACCTCAACCTGAGCATGTTTGGAAAGCGGCTGCAGGCGCCTATCTTGATATCGTCGATGACTGGCGGCAGCCCGAAAGCGGCGCGATACAACCAGCTCCTGGCGGCTGCCGCGCAAGAGTTTGGCCTGGCCATGGGTGTTGGCTCACAGCGCGCGGCGTTGGAAAACCCTGAACTGGCAGGAACCTACGATGTGCGCTCTTACGCGCCGGACGCTCTTATTTTCGCCAACCTCGGCGCCGTGCAATTGAATAATGGCTATGGAATCGACGAGTGCAAGCGGGCAGTTAACATGGTCCAGGCCGACGCGCTTATCTTGCATCTGAACCCTCTACAGGAAGCGCTGCAGCCCGAAGGGGACACAGATTTTCGTGGTCTGCTTGCCCGCATAGAACACGTGTGTGAAGAGCTTCCGGTGCCGGTTATCATCAAAGAAGTCGGCTGGGGTATCAACGCCCGCCTGGCAAAGCAGCTCCTGAATGCCGGGATCTCCGCCATTGATGTGGCTGGAGCGGGAGGAACTTCCTGGTCTCAGGTGGAAATGTATCGACAGCCCGATCCCTGGCGAGCCAGACTGGCTGCCGAATTTCGGGATTGGGGCATTCCAACCGCGCGCTGTTTAGAGGACATCAAAGCGGAATTGCCGAACGCGCTAATCTTTGCGTCGGGCGGCTTGCAGAATGGTATAGACATCGCAAAATGTTTGGCGCTTGGAGCTACCCTGGGCGGAATGGCAGGTCCTTTCATCCGGGCTGCGGATACTAGCTACACGCAGCTGCGTGACCTGATAAAGTTAACGATTGCGCAAATCCGTATCTGTCTGTTTGCTTGTGGAAGGCCCAATTTGAACAGCTTCGATCGCTCTGTTTTACTGCCCCCTGCTGAATAGTAAGAATCCAACTGTCCTAGGTGGACGTAAATTTCTTACGATTGCTCTTACGATTAACGACCTTCAGTTTTCTACTGCGTGTGATGTTCCTTCTTCACGCTGCGCAGACTTACTGAGACGGAACACACTGATTACCAGTGCCAGAGAAATCCATAGGTATGGTAAGCCGAAACTGTCCATGCTGAAGCCTTCCATGAAAACAGCAATCATAAAGAGTTGACCAACAAGCCCAAACGCTTTCATTTCCTTGTCTCGCCCGGACTTCTCTAGGTGCCTGGCAGCATGCAGATGGGTACTGAGCCATGCGCAAAATAAGGAAAAACCCAGGATACCGGTCTCCGCAAGCAGTCTTACCCAAAGATTCTTAGCGTTGGGAATGACATTATCCCTAAAGAGGTATTCAATGACCTCTGGAAGACCATACCCAAATTCGGGCGTTAATCGCGTAAAAAAGAAGCCGCTGCCGCCTATGCCGACGCCCAAAAACGGGTGCGCAAGAAATACCTTAAAGGCAGTAATCCAGTAAATGATACGCTCCGCGAAGCTAAGCTGGCTCGCCCAGCCTAACACGCCAAACTCCCTGTACCTCTCGATATCAAACAGGTCTTCCATGCGCGGGTCAACCCGCGAAAGGAATACTCCGAGTAAGAAGATTACAAGCGCGAAAATGAAGAACAGGGTCAACCACAGCCCAAGTTTAGCCAGGAAATGCTGCAGCCTGCTGTTCGCGCGCCCTTTTCGCAAGGACCGTTTTTCCAGCAAGCGATTCATGATCTTATTTGCCGCCCGAAACACGAGAAACGCCGTCATCGCAAGCGTTGTAAGCCATCCGATTCTGCTAAAGCTCAGGAAGAGAACCAGCAGTCCCAATCCCAACAGGATGTTTTCGACGCTAAGCCGACCAAATAGCTTTCGCTGGAAGGCTGTGTAACCCGTCACTGAAAAACCAATCCAAAGGGGCAGATAGAGGGTGTTAAGTTGGTTTGCCAACCAGGAAGGTTCGAATGCCACGCCAGTTACCCGCCCTTTGTAGAGAATGCCGCTGCTGGAAACTAATGCCTGGAGGTTTTTCAATTCCTGTGGATATTTTCCGAGCGCATACCAAAACCCGGACTGAATGAGAGAGGCAATGATTGCCACCGCTCCGCCGATGTAAATCCACTTCAAGGTCTTATTTAGGGTCTGTTTATCCGCAACGATGTAGACAGTAACTAAATAAAAAGCGATGCCAAGTAAGATGGTTAGTATTCCTTCCAGCGCGTTTTTCCAGACAGCCGCTCCCCTGAAGGACTCAAACGGGATGAAAACCGCCAGCGCGGTGGAAAAAAGCGCGCAAAGGAAAAAAAGCAGCAGGGGCAATGTCTGTCGCGGGACAGTCGGCTTTTGGAAAAAGCTCGGAAGATAGAAGAATACTGCCAAAACTAACAGAAAAACAGCTGAAAGAGGCGCCACTGAAGAGCCCCCCACAAGCTGCGCGATAAGCGGAAAGCTGGTAAACGGAAGCGCGGCCAATAACAAGGCCCAAAAAGAGCTTTTGAGCCGGAGGGTAAATTTAGGCTTCATTGTCTCTTTTTCGTTTTGGAAGGATTTCAGCAGCCGCGATACCTGCAGCCAAGCCTGCCAGCGCTCCCCCGAGGATGAGCGCGCCTCTTGAATTGTACAAAGGCTCGCTCGGCAGCCCAGCTGGCTGATATTGACTGACATTCAACGCAACCGTGAGGCCTAGCGTCTTGGGGCTCTCAGCGATAATGATCTCAACCAAGCGCTCAAGTTCGGCGCGCGTACTGTCCACGCTGAGCGAAGCGCAATAGGCTTGCGGCGCTTTTGGCTGCGCGGTCAGGCAGTCACGGACTGCGTTGTACTGCTGTTTCGCGCTGGAAAGGAGTACGGCGTGTTTGTATGCCTCATTCAAGCGGATAAATAGAATTTCTGCCCACTCGGAGGCTATGCGCGCCGCATCTTCAGGGCTCTGATCGCGCACTTTAATAACCGTGTTCATCAGCTGCCGCTCAATCGAGGAGTTCTTTCTCAGCTCCTCAAGCGTAAGCGCACTGCCATTGTCTGCTTCTTTTTCTATCAACGCGGAGACAACTTCCGGGTGAAAGACCAACTCACCGATATGATTAATTTCTGCGTCCAGCATAATTTCCGTGATATTCGCGTCCTGAACTAATTCCAGGTTGGTGCTGACGAGCGCTCTCGCTTCGTATACAGGCGGAAGTGCCAGGCTCAACAAAGCGCCAATCAGAGCCCCGGCAAACATGGCCGCAAACACAAGCAACCAGGGAAAAAGGCTCTTCCTGCTAAACAGCCGCAGGGCATGATCTTCGATGTGGATTTCGTTATTTTTTTCTGTGTTCATCACAAATCCATTGCGTTCGTTGAGAGAAATATACCTGCTGAATATTTTAACACAGCTGATTTCCAGCTCATTCCCTTCCTAACATGGGTTCAGCACAAGGATCCAATTACGGGCAAGCGCTGTTGAAATCTGTAATGTTTGAACGGAGGGTAAGCTGCTGCTCCGGTAAGTAAGCTACAAAGCCTTCAATGTAGCCATCCCGCTGGCAGCCCAGGACAATAATATCCTTTCCAGCCTCAAGGAAAGTGAGGTCGTCGCTGTCAAAAGAGAAAAACACTTCGGTCAACTCCGGCCGCAGTGCCGTCAGAATGAGGCCTTCGTTTCCGTTGAGGACAAAGTCCCTATAACGCGGGTACAGCATTCGGCCTTTATAAAGACGCGCAGAATTCTTCTTCAGAAGCTGCTCAGACTGCTCTGTAAGCGCGATTTTCGTCGTGAATTGAGGGCTCGCAAAGAGTTGTGTTTTGACCGCGTCTTGCTGCTGCTTGCTGTAAAGGTCGGGAAAGCTGAGGTTTATCAGTGGAACCAAACTTCCCAGAAGTAAAAGCAACCCGGCGTAAGCAAGCAATGGCAATGGCTGGCGCTTGTGTTCCGCTGGCTGTGTCAATGCCAGCGTCTGGTCCACGGGAAGGGTGCTGCGCAGATGCGCGCCGCTCTCATAAAGCAGAATAATTGACAGCAGGAAATAGAAATACAAAGTCCAGTCCACTGGCAGTAGATAGCGGCTGCCTGAAGTTCTGCCCAACGCATTGGAGGCATAATATCCCAAATTCAACACCAACGGCACCAGTCCTGCCGCGCCGTGGTGCTTCCAGCTTGCGGCTATTCCTAGGCCAATCAGGGTCAGATTGAACGCAAAAGCCAGAACAGTCGAGAGGGGAAGCTCCCCGCGCCAACTAACCGGTTCCTCCCAGTACGGTAAATCAAGCACTGGCGTAATCTCAAGCGGATAGACGGAGAAAGGAAGCACAAAGAGCGCTTTGATTTCATTGTTAAAGAAATGCCCCAAGGCGAATCCTGCTTCCCCAAGCTTCGCGCTTAACGGCGCGCCCTCTGCTGGCGGGGCCGCATCCGGGGGGATTACCGGCTTTTCACCCAACAGACTAAGATCGTGCTGCTCAATGCCTGTCGGCGCTGGTTTCTGGGCTTCTTGCTGGAACCTGGTCCGGATGACAGCGCTGATTTTGTACGTAAAAGGATCCGTGCCATACCGGATGCTGGTGTATGCCAACCACGGACCCAAAACCAGCAAAATCCCGCAAAGGAACAACAGCGCTGAGCCCCAGTAGCGCTTCAGGTCGCGCCGGTAGACCACCAGCGCGAAGAACAGGATTACAGGGATTAATAACAGCGGATTGGTACGCACCATGACAGCGAAACCCAAAACCCCACCCGCAAGCAGAGGCCATGGATTTTTGCTTCCCCTGCCTTTGAACCAACACACCAGCGCGATGGCAAGCAGAGCCAACATTATCATGGTGGGAAATTCCGAGAGATATAAACGCGAGTTTGAGACTGAAATCTTAAATGTCGCAAAAATCGCGTTGTATTCCTTAGCGACAGAAAATAACGCGATGGCAAGACCAAACAAACGGTCGTGAAGTAATTTCCCCAGGATATACAGCAGTACAGGAAACACTGCGAAGCAAATCATTTGCCAACTGGTCACGGTCAGGTAGCTTTGCCCAAATAATCGATGCAGCAGGCCCAAAAAGAGCGCGTAAAGCGGCTTTTCTGTAAAGTAAGGGTATTCCAGTCCTTTGCCGATCAGCATATATTGCCCGCCAAGGTCGGTCAGGGCTGCGTCGCTATAGGGGTAAAAGTCCTGGTTTGGTGGGAAAACCCCTTCCGCGAAAAAACTGTTGGAAAAAGGCGCTTGGTGCCAGAACCAGGCAGCGCCAGCCCATAGAATCAGGCAAGCCAGCAAATCGAGCAAAATTTCGCGCCTGCGAGGATTTTTGGCGGGCTTCCGCGTCAACAAACCATAGAGGAAGATGCCAAAAAGCGCCAGTAAGAGGGTCAAGCCAAGTTGATTGATGAGTACGGGAACGCCAGCTACGTTCCAAAAGCGGTTGTCTGGTTCCAACCCGATGCGTGTGCTCACCACCAGCAGCCAGATCAGCGCGATGAAGCTCAGGATGAGCGCTCCCAGTTTTTTGTAGCCGCGGGAGTGCGTATGGTCAATGACAAAAGTGAAAAAAAGTAAGGTTTGAAGTGCAGCCAGGAAAAACCAGCTTCCCAGCGGCTCAGCAATTTGGATTAAGAATGGGTTATTCGCACCCCAAATCAAAACTATTGTGGTGGAAGCCAGCAGGTACACGGACAGTCCGGCCGGCACAATCCAAGCAGACAGTTTACCTTTGGATGAAAAGATTCCCTTGGTTTTTCCAATCAGGCTGAGAGCGCTTGATTGCCCTACGAGGCCAGAGACACCGATTATTGCCAGACCAATCGCGAATGCTGCCCAAACCCCGAGGACCGCGTAACCACTGGGATTCTCCGTAAGCAAATAAGTTTTGCGGAAGAAAGAAACGCCTAAGAACAGCAGCCCTTCTATCCCTGTCAGAAATAGTAGTAACGCAGTGAAAAAGTGTGGTTTTTTTGTCGCAAAGCGCATTCCAGGCATCCTCTGCAAACTAGCGCGTGTGGGTGCCATTATTATAAGGCAGGACGACTTCTTCGCCTAACAGACCATTGAATGCGCGGTACACTTACCAAATTAGAATTGGGAGGCAAGCAGAAGACTGCGCTTTTGTTATAATTAGGCAAGAGGTCCTATGACGCGTATTCGATTTATTCCCCATTCTCTCCTGAAAACCGGCAATATCCTGGGTGAAAGCCCACTCTGGCATCCGCTTGAGAACGCTCTCTATTGGCTGGACATTGATGCAGGTTTACTGCAGCGGTACAAGCCCGCGCTGGAAAAGCTTGAAGTTTTTGATCTTGGCAGACCTGCTGGGAGCTTTGGATTTCGCAGAGAGGGAGGGCTCATCCTCGCTACTGAATCCGGATTCGCGTTTTGGTCAGAGGAGGAAGGTGAGTCTGCTGACTTCTTCCGGATCTACCCCCATAATGCTGCAAACATGATGAATGACGGCCGCGTGGACGACCTGGGCCGCTTCTGGGCGGGCAGCAAAGGACCAGCCGGGTCCTCCTCCTTATTTTGTCTTTCATCAGACCTATCTGTTCAGCGGGTAATGGACAAACTCAGCATCGCCAACGGCATTGACTGGAGCCCGGACGGTCAAACTTGTTATTTTACAGACTCAGGCAATGCGGCTATCTATCGCTTTCGCTATCAAGACGGTCAGCTACGCGAAAAAGAATTGTTTTTCTCAACGCAAGGAAGAAAGCAGACCGGCACCCCAGATGGTTTATGTGTAGATTCCGCTGGGAACATTTGGTCTGCCATTTGGGACGGCTCCAGAGTTGTTCAATTATCGGAAGAAGCGGAAATCTTACAGGAAATCTACTTACCCATCAGCAGGCCGACCTCACTCACATTTGGCGGGTCGGACCTGCGAAATTTGTACATCAGCTCAGCGTCAGTGGACTTGAGCCCCGAACAGCTCTCAAACCAGCCCCAGGCGGGGGACTTGTTTTGTTGCCGGGTGGATGTCCCGGGCAGACCGCCGCATTTCTTCGCCGGCTAATACCTGCCCGGTAAATTGCTAATCTTCCTCTTCTTCTCCGGATTTCTCAGAGCGCAGACGGTCGTGCGTCTGCAAGATGCGCTTGCGCATACGCAGGCTTTGCGGCGTGACCTCAAGCAGCTCATCCGGTCCAATATACTCAATCATTTCGTCCAGGCTGAGCTGTCGCGGCGGGTTCAGCCGGTCTTCCAGGTCGCGGATGGACTGGCGCATATTGGTCAGGTGCTTCTTCTTTGCCACGTTAATGGATAGATCTTGCGGCCGCGGCGTTTCACCTACCAACATGCCCTCATAAATTGCTACTCCAGGTCCAACAAACAGTTGACCGCGTTCCTCCGCGTTGCGTAAACCGAAAGTGGTCGTAACGCCGGTTTCCCGCGCGACAATTGAGCTCGACTGCTTGGTCTCAATGACGCCTTCAAGCGGTTGCAGACCCGTGTAAAAACTGTTCAAAACGCCTTTTCCGCGGGTAATCGTCAGGAATTTGTATCGAAAACCCAAAAGCCCTCTGGTGGGCATGCTGTAAATCAGGTGGACGGTGTTATCCGGGTTATTGGTCATGTTGGTCATCCTGCCGCGGCGTTCGCCCAGCATTTCCACCACAGCGCCGACATATTCTGAATCGACGTCCACATGCACTTCCTCGAACGGCTCATACTTGATGCCGTCCTCACCAACGACAACGATCGCCTCCGGTCTGGAGACCTGGAATTCGTAGCCTTCGCGGCGCATGGTTTCGATCAAGATTGCCAGGTGCAGCTCTCCACGACCGGAAACCAGGAATACATCCTTGCTCTCGGTCGGCTGAACGCGCAAGGCAATGTTAGTCCTGAGCTCATCCTGAAGCCGTTCCATCAACTTGCGGGAGGTGCTCCATTTGCCTTCCTGCCCGGTGAATGGAGAGGTATTAACGCCGAAGGTCATTTGCACTGTTGGCTGTTGCACCTTGATAACAGGAAGGGCAACCGGGTATTCAGCATCCGCAAGGGTTTCACCAATCTGGATATCCTTTAAGCCGCCGATTGTGATGATTTCACCGGCTTCAACAGTCTGGACGGGAACTTTGTTTAGACCTTGGAATTCAAACACGTAGCGTGCCTGGATTTTTTCAATGCTGCCGTCATGTTTGATGCGCGCCAGGTTCTGCCCGCTGTTCAGCGTTCCCGCGTGTATCCGTCCGGATGCGGTCACGCCGCTGTATTCGTCGTATCCCAGGTTGGTAACGAGCATCTGGAAAGGCGCGACTGCATCGACTTTCGGTCCGGTAACGCTATCCAGGATGGCTTCAAAGAGGACATGCAGGTCATCGTCCAATTCAGGGGTAAGCCCAGCTTTGCCCTCCAAACCATTGGCATAGATGATCGGGAACTCAGTCAGTTCATCGCTTGCGCCAAGCTCAACGAATAAATCAAAGGTGCCGTTCAAGGACCTGTCCGCATCGGCATCCTTTCGGTCAAGCTTGTTGATTACCACAATGGTGGTCAGATTCTTTGCGATAGCCTGTTTCAGGACGAATCGGGTTTGCGGCTTTGGACCTTCTGCCGCATCCACCAAGAGCAGCACCCCGTCCACCATGTTCATAATGCGTTCAACTTCACCGCCAAAATCCGCGTGCCCGGGTGTGTCAACTATGTTAATTTTCACCAGTTCCCCGGTCTTTGGATTCGGTATGGTAATGGCAGTATTCTTCGCCAAAATTGTGATCCCGCGCTCGCGCTCCAGATCATTAGAGTCCATGATGCGTTCCTGCACTTTTTGGTTGGCGCGGAATGTCTTCGCTTGTTTCAACATCGAATCGATCAACGTAGTTTTCCCGTGGTCAACGTGCGCGATGATTGCAACATTTCGAATATCTTTTCTTTCAGTCAGCATAATTTCCTTTTCAGTAACCGTAAAAAGAACCCGGCAAACCGGGTTCTTTGAGCCTAAATTCCTATCACACCATGAAAATACGGTGGTTTCTCTACCGGTTTATCCACAATTTTCACAGCCGCTTTTAACCGTTCTTTTGCCAATTGCAGCTTTCGCGGATCGTTCGCGTGTATCTCAAACAGAACCTGCCCCATAACCACAGGATCCCCGATCTTGACTTTGACCATAATGCCCACTGCCTGGTCGATCTGGTCACCTTTCTGTTCTCGTCCAGCGCCCAGCATGACGGAAGTTTCTCCAACAACTTTCGCGTCCACTCCCGCAGCCCAGCCCTCAATTTCAGCGTAAACAGGCTCAATTAATGCCGCTGTCGGAAGTTTGCTGAGATCATCGACATAGCTGACGTCCCCGCCCTGCGCCAGTACCAGTTCGCGCAACTTCTGGAGACCGCTGCCATCCATGATAGCTTTTTCCGCCAAAGCGATGCCTTCGGGAATGTCTTTGGCGATGTTCCCGAGAATCAGCATATAAGCGGCAAGGTGCAGGCAGTGGTAGCGGTAATCTTCCGGGCCTTCCCCGTGCAACATTTCAACCGCTTCCTTCAGCTCCAGCGCGTTCCCTACCGCGCTGCCCAGAGGTTGGTCCATAGGCGAAAGGACCGCGATAACCCGTCTTCCACTCAGCTTGCCGATCGAAACCATGACCTCAGCCAGTTGGGTAGCTTCCTCCAAAGTACGCATAAAAGCGCCCTGCCCGACTTTCACATCCAGGACAATCGCGTGCGCGCCTGCGGCAATCTTCTTGCTCATCACAGAGGATGCTATTAATGGGATGGATTGCACTGTTCCGGTTACATCTCGCAGAGCGTAAAGCTTCCCGTCCGCGGGCGCCAGGTCGGCGCTTTGACCGGTAAGCACGATGCCATGCTCTCTTAGCTGCTGGATGAACTGCTGGGTGGAAAGGTCCACCTGAAAACGAGGGATTGATTCCAGCTTATCGATAGTTCCGCCGCTAAAACCAAGCCCCCTGCCGGACATTTTGCCTACAGGCAGACCGCAAGCTGCCACCAAAGGCGCGACCGTTAGCGTGGTCTTGTCACCAACGCCGCCAGTGGAATGTTTATCCACCGCGATCTTTACAGCCTGGCTAAGATCCAGCATGTCGCCGGAATGCGCCATTGCCAGTGTCAGATCTGTAATTTCCTGGTCTGTCATGCCATTTAGGAGCACAGCCATAGCCCAGGCAGACATCTGGTAGTCCGGTATCGTGCCCTGGGTGTAGCTTTCGATAAGGAAATCAATTTCAGCTTTGCTGAGGACTTCGCTATCGCGTTTTTTGATGATAAGGTCTACGGCGCGCATTCTTCCAGTTATTTTCTCTACTTATTGGGGAAAACACAAACCTTGCGGTTCGGTTCCTCACCTGTAGACTCCGTACTCACATTATCGTTCTTCCGCAGTTCCATGTGCACGATTCTGCGTTCGTTGGCAGGCATCGGTTCCAGGTACTGTTTTCTGCCGGTGGCGAGCACCTGATCAGCAGTGCGGCGGGCGAGCTTTTGGAGCTCATTCTGTCGACGGGCTCGATAGTGCTGAACATCCACCTGCACAGGAATCCAATAAGATGTTTTATGGCTTACCATCAAGCTGAGGAGATACTGCAGGGCGTTCAAAGTTTCCGCTTTCCTGCCGATCAAATAGCTCAGGTCGTCCCCTTCGATATTTGCCAGAACAACCGGCTTTTCTTCTGGGTCAGTTTCAGCGTAAGAAACGCTGACCTTCGCGCGGATGCTCATTTTTGTCAGCAGTTCCACCAGAGTCTCTTGTACGATGTTCTGGTCCGCGTTTAGCTCTTCGACCGTTCCTGCGGCTGGTCGCGGCGATTCTGCAACTTCCTTGGTGATTACCGGCTCGCGAACTACCCCAGCATCTTTGGAAGCGGTCTTCTGCACTTTCACGATTAGTCGCACGCGCGCCTGGCGCGTGGCAAATCTGAACAGATTGCGTTTGCCTTCGTCCAGCACTTCCACATCCACTGCGTCTCTGGGTAATCCCAGATCCGCCAGCCCTTTTTCCACCGCCTCTTCTACAGAAGGCGCGATTACCTCCAATGTGGTTTTTTCTTCGGCCATAATTTCATCCTTCAGTTCTCCCGGGCAACTACGCGCGGGCTATTTTTTACGTTTGTACTGCGGTCTTTGCTGCTTCACCGCGGCGCGGGCGGAAGGCTTTGCAGTCGATTTTGGAGTCTCTGGTTCTTCATCCTCGTCATCATCATCCGGTATCACAAGCGCAGGCGTCGGTTCCGGTGCAGGCGCTTTGGTTTTAATGAATGGGAGGATTTTTGACCAATCCGACCGCCCTTGCATAGAGTACTGAACAACCGTCGCGACGTTGCTGACCAGGAAGTACAGCGCCAGACCAGAAGCTAACGAATAAGCCATCCAGCCCATAAGGACAGGCATATAGAGATTCATGCTCTTGGTCATCGCCGCAGCCTGATCTCCGGCGCCAGTGCTCGGCGGGGTCATCACTTTGGTCTGCAGCCAGGTTGTGGCGACAACAATGACTGCCAGGATTGGAATTTGAATGCCCAAAATTGGCAAGCGTTCCGGCTGCCCAAGATCCATCCAAAGAAAACGGTTCTGAATTGGGAGAATCTTGGTCGCGTCCAGGAAGGGGTAAACCAGCCGTTCCAGCCGCAGTATCTCAAGCGGCGTCGCTGCCATTGCTTTGATGATGCTCTGATAAAGACCGATGATAATCGGGAACTGGATCAGCGTGGGAAGACAGGAACCAAAAGGACTGACTCCCGTTTCTTTATAGAGCTTCATCTGCTCTTCTGCCAGTTTTTCCTTGTTATCGCGGTACTTCTCCATCATCTTCTTGTACCGCGGATCGCTTTGCAGCTTCTGCATCGCAGAAGTCTGTTTCAGCTGTTTGGCGGTAAGAGGATAAGTTACCAACTTAATTAAAAGTGTAAACAGGATGATGGCAACACCAAAGTTTTTCACCACCATTGTGATTGCAAGCAGAACATTTGTAAAAGGTTGAATAATCAGCGTATCCCACATGGGAATCGTTCTCCTTATTTAGCGGGGGTGAAAGACCAGACCGGATTACCGGCCAGATCATAAGCCTGGAGCAGCGCCTGGCCTTTGGTAACTGCCACGACAATCTTGTCTGCGCTTAAAACAGGCGTGGTGTAAAGCTTTCCATCCAGGGTTCTGGTCCACAGCGGCGTGCGGTCAGCAAGCTTGTATGCCCGCAGTTCGCCCTTCTCAAGCGCTATCACAAACGAATCTTCAAGCGGCAGGATGCCGGCGACGGTTTCTCCACCTGCTTCCAAAGACCAATCGACCGATCCTGCTGCAGGATCCAGGGCAAAGACTTTGCCACTCTCGTCAGCAAAAATGAGACTTTCCCCGACCAACACAGGTGAGGCATAAATCGCGGTTAACTCGCTGTTTTCTCCAAAGGTCCAGATGACCTTGCCGGTCTTGCTGTCAATGCTAAGCATCTCTTTGCCCAGGGAACCCACAAAAATCGAACCACTGACGGGGTCGTAGATCGGCGCGGCTATCAAAGCGCCTTTCAGTGTGGCCTCCCATTGTTGTTCACCTGTTTCAAGGTCCAACGAAACAAGTTTGTGGTCCAGACCAGCTATTATGACAGAATCTTCAAGGATAAGCGGTTCGGCGATATAAGCAAACTGGCCGCTGTATTGCCATTTAAGGGTTCCGTCGGCGTTCAGAGCGTAGACATTTCTATCACTGCTGGGGGCGACGATAATTTCACCATTCGTGGCTGCTTTAGCCTGGAACCAGGCTTTAGCTTCGGTAAAGCTCCAGGTCGCGGCGCCATTGGCTGCATCAAGGCGGTGGAATTTATTCGCCAGGTCGCCTACAAAGACGCTGTTCTCGTGCAGCAAAGGGGGCGCGTAGAGAACAACCTGTATCGAGCCGGTCGCCGGATAACGCCAGAGTTCTGTTCCGGCTTTCGTATCAACTTTGTAGAGATGCTGCATGTATGAAACATATACAGCGTTTTCGTCTGCGCTCAGTCCAGGCGCGCTTTCCGCGCGGGGTCCCATGGCACAACCCGCCAATAAGGCTGCTGAGATGAGAAAGAGCAGGATTATTTTAACCAGTGTTTTTTTCATACTTCTCCAGTTTAAGGAACAGGATCGTAACCGCCCTCGTGAAAGGGATTGCAGCGGACGATCCGTTTTATAGCCATCCAGGAACCCTTCAGGGCGCCGTATTTGTAAACAGCCTGGTAGCCGTAGTGCGAACAGGTCGGGTAATAACGGCAGGTTCCGGGGGGAAGCGCCGGGGAAACAACAATCTGATAGGCGCGGATAAGTAAAAGCACAAATATCCTGGGGACATTCTTAAGCTGAAAAGGCAGATCCCTGATTTGGGGGTCTGTATGCTTGTGATCTAACGGCTTTACAGGTTGATCAACCATTGTCGTCTCTGTTGATTAACCCGGCTTTCACCAGTAACCCGTGAACTGCCTGATCAATCTCGATGGGTTTCGCATCAAGAAGGCGCTTCCGCGCGATCAGTAAGATGTCAAAACCCTGCCGCAGTTCGCCTGAGAAGCGATTCACCCGCGCGCGGAGGACACGTTTGCAGCGGTTTCGTTGTACAGCGCCGCCCACAGACTTGCTCGCGATAATTGCCGCGCGTGTTGCTTCTAAATCATTTCGCGCGGCAACCAGAACCAGCCAAACATTTGCGTAAGAATTCCCGTTTTGTCGTACAGACTGGATATCCTGTGACCTCTTTAGCGAAAAAAGTGTTTTCCTCAAAGATACCCGATACGTTTACTATCGAAATCTGCTGTCTACCAGTGGATGCGCTTCGTGTGGTTGTTCGCTTTTGAGGCCAGCTGATAGCGTCCGCGCAGACGGCGGCGCTTCAGAACATCACGACCGTCTTTGGTGGACATTCGGCTGCGAAAGCCGTGCACGCGCAGGCGGCGTTTTACTTTTGGTTGATAAGTGCGTTTGGTCATTTTTTCCTCTCAATACTCCCGCTGTTGTGTTTCTCAGCCGGAGAGAATATGCAATAATTAACCTTTGAATTTTACACGATAAATTATGGAAGCGTCAAGCTTAATGGTCGGAATTCTTTAAGTCCATGGAATAGTAATTTTGCTCTTCGTTGGGCTGCCCACCGATTGGAACTTCAGCCAGGAGTTCACCGCCGGGCGTGAATTCGCGGATGAACCCCCGGGAAATGGTGTTAGTCAGGTCGGCCTCACTTTTCGTATGTACCCGGAAGTAATCCCGGGTAAAGCCGCTGAAAGCCCCCTGCCGCCCGTGCTCCCACAGAACTTCTTCCCAGGTGCCAATCTTTTTGGCTTGCTTACTTGCAGTCTTGGTCTGAAGTATTCTCCGTATGACCGCACTGCGCTCCTGAACATGACTTTCTTGCACCTTTTCATCCATCCTGGCTGCGGATGTGCCCGGCATGGGGGAAAACTTGAACACATGCCCACCTGCGAAGTCCATTTGTTCAACAAAAGCCCGGCTTTCCTCAAACAACTCTTCGTTCTCCCCCGGAAAACCGCACAGAATATCCGTTGTTACCGCTAAACCAGGTCGCTTTTTCTGGATTTTTCCCATCAAATCCCGGAAATCAGACGCGCTGAAAGGCCGCGCCATCCTTCGCAGGATGCTTTCGCTGCCGCTCTGCAAAGGAATGTGCAGATGTGGGCACAGGCGTGGGTTTTCAAATCTATCGAGAAGCCCATCATCTAAATCCCAGGGTTCAATTGAGGAAATGCGCATCCGCGGGAGGCTTGTATTTTCCAACAAAGCTCCTATCAGGTCAGAAATCCTCATGCAGCCGTCCGTGAGGTCTTTTCCCCAGGAACCAATCTGCACCCCGGTGAGGACAATCTCCTGTATCCCGGCAGCTTCTGCCTGCTGTGCCTGCTGGACTATTTCTGCCAATTGCACGCTTCTGGATTTACCCCTGGCTATTCTGGTAAGGCAGTAAGTGCAGTAGTTGTCGCAGCCGTCCTGTACCTTGATAAAACTCCGCGTGCGCGAGCGCAGCCCTAATTCAGGTTTGCCTGAAAAAACGAAATTATTTTGGGTCTGGTTCTGCCCCGTGATGATGATTGGCAGCAAATCCTTTTTTTCATTCGAAAAAAAATGGTTTTCGCCAACCAGACCAGCAGCTTGTTTTTCAAAGGCGGAAACATAGCAGCCGGTGGCGAGGACATCCGCGCTGGTTTCCCGTTGGTAGCGCCGGATAGTTTTCCGGGAATCCGCGCAAGCCTTGGCTGTCACGCAGCAGGTATTCACCACAATAAGCTCCGCCTCGCTTGGGTTGCTTACGATTTCCTCCCCGCGCGCGATGAAGTCCAATGCCATCCTCTCAATCTCGCTCTGATTGAGACGACAGCCGACCATGTCCAGAAAAATTTTCATTTATTGTTTCGTGATGGAAAATTCCGTAAAGAGGACTGACGCCCCGCCTGCTTCGCGTGTCTCAACAAGTAAACCCGCATCCCCCGCCGTGAATGTTTCGTCGCGAACAGTGTGCAGGGTCTTTCCATTAACGATCAAACTAAGCTGATCGCCAGCGCAGATTACACGAATTTCATTCTGGCCGTCCGCCTGGGCAATCAGGTCGGAATAAACAAACTGCTCCATCCCCAGCAAAGTTTCCTCAGTGTCGATCACCCGGAAAACCGCATAGTAGCCATCGCTGCTAATCACAAAGCTGTAATAATTCCCGGCGTCCTGATAACGACAAATCAAGCCAAAGTTGGTATCCTGCGCTCCGCTGATGCGTTGTGTACTGACAGAAATTGCGGCGTCCTTGAAGCGCAGCCCGGGCACAGACCAAGAGCGTGAGTTCGCGTTCTTCAGTGAGATGATGTATGCGTTTTCGGAATACCCCTTAAGTTCATAGACATCATTCACGTTTTCCCAGCCGGTAGTCCGGTCAGAGAAATC
>CAZPWL010000018.1:0-20364 GCA_964590535.1 uncultured Anaerolineaceae bacterium | reverse complement strand
TATGCCTTTGACTTCGCGGACGGTACCATGTTCGAGATTACCGCGGCCAAGTCCGGCTACGTGTATCACTTCAAAGACAGCTGCAACAACGGCGTCTCCACCTGCACCAACAGCATCACCATCCAGGACCGCTCTACTACCCCTTACACCTACCATATCTATTTGCACATCGCCAAGGGCAGCGTGCCCGAGAACCTGCGCAAGTTTGGCGTGCCGGTCTTTCAGGGTCAAACCATCGCTTTTGTCGATGATACCGGGTACAGCACCGGGCATCATCTGCACTTTATGGTCGTCGAGCAAAACACCCTGAACGCCTGCACCAACTACTGCTGGGGCAAGTCCGTGGATATCACCTTCCGGGATGTGGATATCAACTGGGATGCGGCTACCCAGGGCGGGCGGCCAAGGCTGGCTTCGGAAGCTTCATGGTACGGCGGAACCGGACGCACATATTACACCAGCGGGAACGCGTACGTGGCCGCATCTCATACCTACAACATTGTCCTGCTTTATAAATAGACTTACCGGCGCGCCTTCCCTCCAACAAGCCTGTAAGGGCTGTCAGGGAGATTAAACCTGTATAATTATGCTTGCCTGTTGCGAGACAGGCAGGTAAAGTAACCCTATGGATAAATTACCCCTCAGCGATCGGGAGATTGAGATTCTGCAGCTTGTTGGTCAGGGAAAGAGCAACAAGGATATTGCCGCGGAACTTTTTATCAGCGTGAACACGGTCAAAGTCCACCTGGGCAATATTTTCGGCAAAGTCGGGGTAGCTTCCCGCACGGAAGCTACGCTTTACGCGATTGAGCAGGGCATTGTCAAATCTCCTGCCGGATCCAATGGGGAAGTGGAGGTTCTGGTTCCGGAACCAGTGCCAGCGCCCGAGCCTGAACCCACACCATTCCAGGCATTTCTGCGAAAATACTGGCTGGCGCTCGCGCTGCTCTCCCTTGCGGCGGTAATCGGGCTTTCCTTCGCGCTGGCTTCCACGCCCATGTTCTCGCCCCCTACTGCCACGCCCAACCCAGTGCTTTCGGCGCTGATGGAACAGCGCTGGCAGGTTATGGCTCCCAATCCGGCTGAGCGCGCCAGCGCAGCGGTGGTAAATGCCGGCAATAAACTTTTCGCGATTGGCGGCAGCTCCTCAGAGGGCGTTTCAGGCCGGGTGGATATCTATGACCCGGAGCAAGACGCCTGGAACGCGGGCGCGCAAAAACCCCTGCCTGCCGCGGATGTATCCGCCGCATTGTTGGACGGCAAAATCTACGTGCCCGGCGGTCGGCTCGCTTCTGGGGAACTTACGAACGCGCTCGAGGTCTACGACCCGTTGAGCGACAGCTGGGAACGCAAAGCCGACCTGCCCTACCCAGTCAATGCCTACGCGCTGGGGGTTAGCGGCGGCAATCTGTACCTTTTTGGTGGGTGGGACGGCAGCCAGACCCTGGATAGCGTCTTGCGCTACAGCCCGATTGAGGATAGGTGGACCCCGGCGGGCAGCATGCCCGGCGCGCGCCAGTCCATGGGTTCCGCGGTCGTCGGCGAGAGCTTGTTCTTGTTCGGGGGCACGAACGGACGTAAAGCGCTGGATGCGCTCTGGACCACCCCACTTGACGGGGAACTGACCTGGCAGGTGGAAGGCGAAACACCTTTCAAGTGCGCGCGCTGCACAGGCGCCGCGCTAAACGATTTCATATTCGCAGTTTCGGAAAGTACTATCTGGCAGTACAACCCCAAGGACGGCAGCTGGCTCTCCGATCCCGGCATGCCCGTATCAAGCCCGCGCACGGACCAAAGCCTGGCGGGCTTTGGGAACGCCCTGTACATCCTGGGCGGGGCGGACGAAAACGGCGCTTTGAGCGCTGAATTCATCCGCTATCAGGCGATTTACTCGCTGATTATCCCCTTTCTGACCAATCCCTAAGATTTAGCGCACCGTGTAGATTACCCCATACGCAATCCGGTCACCCGCAGCGAGCGTGATGAGCAGGTACGCATCCGGCGTGGGGCTGGATTGCCCAAAGACGGTGTGGTCCGGGTAATTGATAAGCAGGAAATAATCGCCGGTAGGAACTTTATCGAGGTAGAAAGCGCCATTCGCGTCCGTCCGGCCGTAGATATCACCGGCAGCCGGGTCGCCATTGGTGATAATGGGGGGTGGTAGTTTCTGGTCTCCCACGGTCACAGCCGGGAAGAGCCAGAAATCCGTGTTGATGAGAATTTGCGAGATGTCATAGGCGTACAGCAGCCCGCTGATGGAGGCATAGCCTTCCTGCGGTGGCAGCGCCTCGGCGGGGGCGGAAAGATTGCTCAGCGGAACGCCTGCTGGCAGCTTGATAGGATAAGCGCTGCTCAGAACCATATCCGCGGCGGGGTAAGTAGTCTCGGGCGCGCTTTGGGTCGCCTCAGGCAGAGCTGCGCTTGGGCTCGGTTCAGCCGTAGTCGGGGCGGCGGGTTCGGCAGAGCAGGCTGCCACTGAAAGGGACAGGACAAGCAGTAGGAGAAGCAGTGTCTTTTTCATAGGTGCTTAAATTATAAACCCTCACGGGCACTTCTCCGTGAGGGTTTACTTCAATCAGGTAAAGGTTTAGTAGTTGAAGCCCAGGTAGGCCATGAACTGGTCACCGCTGGGGTTCAGATAGGTGTTCGCGACGTAGGCAGCGATTGGCCGATCAGCGGCTACAGACATCGAGCCAACCCAGCCGGCACCGATTTCAGGGCTTTCAGTTCCGGTCAGGCGGAAGTTGCGGATGAGGCTGTCTCCGGGAGCAATCGTGAGGCCAGTGCGCACGATGGGCGTGCCGCCGCCAGCGGGGGTGTAGGTGATGGTTACATTCGCGGTGTTGGTGCTCAGGTTCTGCACGGTAACGACGTTCGCGTAACCGTTCGCCAGGCGCTTGGCAACCAGCGGAATGGAAACATTAGTGCTGGTGAGACTGCCCGGAACGGCGCCGTAAGCAGCCTGTTCGGCATTGGCAACGTAGCGGTACATAACCAGGGCGACGGTGTCTTTTCCCGTGGCAGAGGTGATCTTGCAGCTGCCAAACCATCCGGCATCCGGGAAGCGCGCGGTATCGGTCAGGGTGTTGAAGGTGTACGCGCCGTTGTTTGCAATCGCGGTGTGGTTGGTCAGGGTGATGGTGCCCGCGCCAGGAGCCGCAGGATTCTTGGTGCAGAGCAGGGTGAGGTCGCCCACAGGGATGCTGACGCCGCTCAGGTTCTGAATAGCCAGAGAGGTGGTCAGGGAGTTGCCCAGGCGGACGTAGAGCAGCGGGACAAACCAGGTGTCATCTGCAGAGGCGAAGCCATTGAAGGCCATCAGGCTGTCAGGCCCAAAGAACAGGTGCGAGACAACGCCGAGGGAGCCGCTGGCAGTTGTAACAACCGCGGAACCCCAGAAGCCGGTGGGAAGATTGGTTTCTTCCTGGATGTCATACAGGACGGAGGCGCCAGGAGCTACAGCAGTGTAGTTCTTGGTGTAGGTGGGAGCTGCCGCTCCGAAAGCGGTCAGGGCGATGGAGAAGTCCACCGAGGCAGTGCCCACGTTCTGGACGACAATCTGGCTGTTGGCAGTGCCGGTGGCCGAAGAACCCATGCGGGAAACCATCGGAATGTACCAGGTACTGCTGGGGGCATCAATACCAGTGTATGCGCCGGATGAGGGCACACCAGTGCGGACAATTTCCTGAACCAGCGCGCCGAGAGGCTGCGATGAGGCAATCACCACAGAACCTCTGCCGGGGGTCAGACCGGTATCGTCATACTGACGAACGATCTGGTTAGCGCCGGCCGGGATGGAAAAGGACTTGAAGATTGAGCTGCCCCATTCAGCGCCGTTCGGAGCGACGTAGTTGGCGGTCACCGCGGCAGTATCCCCACCCAGGTTCACGAGCGTGTAGTTGGATGAAAAGCTCTTGGTGGTGGCTGCAGCAATAGCCGTCTGATGGCTCTGGCTGATTGGTGCTACTCCTAACAGAAAGACGAGAAGACAAACAAGCACAATACTGAAGTATTTTTTCATAGGATCCTCCACGATCTTTGTTCTTGCATATATCTTACGGGAAGCCACCCAACTGCGCAATAATACCTTAGGAGTATTTCTGTTCGGCAGGAGGTTTTTGCTTTATCAACAGCGTCAGCATCAGCCAACCCAGTTCCGCCAGGAAGAGCAGGACGCGCGAGGCGACAGAAACCACAAGCGCCGCCGAGCTGGAAAAGCCCGCCTGCGACTCCAGCAGGGCGTTCAACACAGTCTCGCGCACGCCCAGCCCATTGGGGATGAGGACAGCCAGAAAGCCGCCCAGCCAGGAGAGGCAAAAGGCGTAGATATGCGCCCACAGCGCGGACCAGAATGGCAGAGGTGTCGGGTACGAGAACCCCGCGGTAATCAAACTCAAGCCCAGCCCCAACAGAAGCCACTGAAAGATGGAATTCGCGCAGAAGAGCGCCCAGCGCGGGAACGGAATGCTAAAAGCCTCCAGGACCTGCCGCCGCTCTTCCTTCAGGTATTTGCGCGCGAATCGGGCTGTCAGGCCCATCAGCAGCCAGACCAGCCAGGGGAGCAAGACCGCCAGCACTGCCAGGGCTAGGTAAGAGCCACCTCGCGCTGCCCAGTTGAGCAGCAGCACCACCGCGCCGGACATGAGCGTCACGATCACTTCCACCACCGTCGCCAGCCAGGAATACGCCCCGGGAATTCCCGCTCGGCTTTCCAGCCAGTCCGCCCGCGAGAGATAACCCCAGATGTACCCGGGGGTGTATTTGGGCAGGAAAGACATGGCATAGCCCTGCACAATTGGCTTCAGCTTTATTGTTGGAAACGTGGTTTTATACACCAGCCACAGGTTCACCATCTGCAGAAAGTAGACCAAAAGGTACACAGCCAACGCGAGGAAAACCCAGCCCCACAACAGCTGGAACTGCTGCTTTTGTGCGGTCAGAGCCCTGATGCTGGTATAGAGCTGGTAGCCAAAGATGACCAGGCCGATAAGCGTGCCGGCAATCCGGAGAATCCTGCGTATCTGCGGCCAATTTTTCATAGTTTGCGGGCAACCAGCGCGTAGCCTTGCGGAAAGAGCGACTTGAACCCAAGATACTTATCAACGAAGGTCAGAAAGCGGGTGAACAGGTTTTTATTGATGAACAACGTGAGCGGCCTGAGAAAACGCAGCGGCCAAAAGACGGTCAGATATGCCAGTGAGAGCTGGTGCCCCAGGAACGAAACCAGCCCACCGACCGGCTCAAGTTCCAGCACATCAAAACCGCCGCTTTTTGCAAGCTCCCGCAGCCCGTATTCGGTGTAGCGGAAGTAATCGTGCGGCAGCTCGTGCAGGCGGCTCAGATGCGGTACCGAAAGCAGCAAAATGCCGCCCGGCTTCAGCACCCGGCTGATTTCAGCGATGCCTTCAAAGGGGTTGGCGACGTGCTCCAGCACCTGAAAACACAAAAGGCTGTCGACAGCGCTGCTTTGCAGTGGAATGTGATGGATATCCCCCCTCAAATCAATCCGGATGGGCTGCGCGTTATGGTCCATCAGCAAGAGCCGGCTGGCGTAGCGCTGGGCAAGCGCCCGGTAAGAGCACTCCCCGCTGCCAACGTCCAAGGTCAGCCCGTTCAGGTACCTGGGCAGATAGCCCTCAAAGACCTTTTGCCAGTGAGAATATATGACCGTGGAGAAATACTTCCACGCGTCCGATCCCGAGCGGGTCAGTTCGCGCTCAATTTCCTGCCGGCGCTGCCTAACGCGCGAATTGGATGTTTCTTGCGCCATTTTTCCCTGCCTCGCGTTTGACCAGGACCCAATTGATATTCACCATGAACGGTGAGAGCAGCTTTAACAAAAACGGCGGCAGTTTGGCAGCCAAAGCGTACACGCGCCGCATGCCTTGTTTGGGGTTTGTGAGGGCGTAATACTGCAGCACGTAACGCATCGCGTCGTGCACCTCGTAATCCTTCAGGAAAGTGCGGCGCAGGTCCCAATAACTGCGGGAGCGTTCATAATAATGCGTGCCGCGTTTGGTCAGGCGCAGGTAACCGTCCGCCCATTTCTCCGGCAGCCAATGCAAGAATGGCAGGTAGTAATGCGGTTCAATCGGGAATATTTTATTTGGACCGCTGAAAAAGACTGTTCCACCGGGCTTCATCACGCGCCGTATTTCCTCAAACAAACGCGGGGAGGAGGGGACGTGCTCGTAGGTCTGCGAGCAAACCAGCGCCTCGAAAGCCTCATCCGCGAAAGGCAGCCCCATCGCGTCCCCGTACACATAGGAGACAGTCGGGTTTTCGCGCGGGTCAACCAGCTTCATCGCGGTCATGTCAATATCCACACCCACCACAGACGCGAATAGTTTCGCCATGCTTTTGGTGATAATGCCGTTGGAGCAGCCGGTATCCAGGCAGGTACCCTGCGGATTGTGCAGCTTGAGTTTTTCAAGGATGTAATTGATTTTTTCCGCTTTACGTTTGCGGTTTTCGCCATCCTGAAAATCGTCATACAGGGTAATAAAGTCTTTTTGGTATTCTCTCATGCGCTTCTCTCAGCCAGGACTTCAGCATAAACCGCGCTGATTTCGTCCGCCAGGTGGTTCCAATCATAATGCTCCAGCACGCGCTGTCTTCCAGCCCGGCTGGCGTTTTCCCACAAATTCTGGTCTGTAAGGTACGCGCGGATGGCTTCTGCCAACGCGCTTACGTCCCCAGCTTCCACCAGCCTGCCCACATTCTCCGTTACAACGTCCGGGATACCACCCACGCGGCTGCCCACGCAGGGCGTGCCGCTGGCCAGCGCTTCCATCAACACGACGCCCTGCCCCTCCTCAATGGAGGGCAGCACGAACAGCCTGGATTCACGCATCAGCGCGCCAACAGCGCTTTGCGGCTGGGTTCCCGCCAGGCGGACGTAATCTTCCATGCTATTCGCGGCAATGTACTCCTCAAGGTCCGCGCGTTGGTCCCCCTCGCCCACCAGCACAAGGGTTGCTCCGGGTAGGTCTTGGTGCACAAGCCGCATCGCCTGCAGCAAATACAGAGGGCCTTTCCGTTCAATCAACGAACCGACAAACAGGACCTGGTTTTTCTTTTCCTCCGCGGTGGCAAAGGGGAACTGGCTGATATTGACGCCGTTCGGGATTACCACCACGCGCTCATCCCGCAGCCCAAAGCCCAACGCGGCAGTCTTAAGCGCGCGGCTGAGCGCGATGACCTTGCCGGCTTTGCGCAGCGCCAGGCCCACCATCTGACGGATGCCGGGTTTATTCAGGGTTTTGAACACGTCGCTGCCCTGCACGGTAACCACGTACGGAAGCTTGTGCCTACCGCGCGAAAGCAAGGCTGCCAACCCGGAAAGCGACCAATTGGCGTGGATGATGTCGCAATCCGCGGCATGTATGCCCACCGCTTTGGTATATGCCAGGAAAAATGGAACGAGCGGCAGCCGCCCTTTCAGCCCGCGTTCCCAGGCGGCGGGGATGCCCGCGGCGTCCTGCTGCAGCTTTTCTTGGTCTTCCGGCAGGTAGCGCACGCGGAAAACTTCCAACCCTTCCATCAGTTCATGCTCTCGCGAGCCGGGGTTGTGCATCGTGACCACCCGCACCGTATTGCCCTTGGCCTGGATTGCTTTGGCGGCCTCGTAGATAAAAGGCACGCGAAAGTCGCCTTGCCAGCGCGGGAAATTCGTGGTCGCGATAAGAATCTTCATAGGATTGGTCAGTGTTCTTTACGATATACCCGTATATCCATCCACTCAGCGGACCTGACAAGAGCCAGAAGCCTCTGAAACTGCGCGGTGGTGGAAATATTCATTCTTTCAATGGCTAAAATATATCACGTCCGGCGGGCTAATCATAGGCGGGCATCTTTGGCACCCCGAAAAGACCGGGACCGCAGGCTTTGGTATTCAGCCATATTCTTTTCGTGTTAATTCTCCGCGCTGTTCGCTTCCCACAGCCAGATGCTGACCCCAGCATTGGAATAGAGCTGGCGTGCCTCAGCACAGTCCCGCAGGGCATAGGCCTGCAAGCTGCCAACGCCTTCCCGCAGGTACAGGTAGTTCAACTCGGCTTCCGCCGCCAGAGACCTGAACTCCTCCGTACAGCCGTTCATCCCAGATGCGCGCTTACTCCAATCAATCCAGCGAGAGTAAGCCGCTTCATCGCCGCTAAATGTATAGAAGATGGTCGGGGCGAGCGTCCATCTGCCCGTGTAGGGCAAAATCCACGCGCCGCCGTCCATCCCGCGGTACAGCCCGTAGCCCCAGCCGGTGGTGTTGATAAAAAAGCGCGCGTCCGGCGGCAGATGGTCTTCAATCCACTCCAAGGCCGCCAAATCGCTTTCATTCGCCAGGATGGTGCTGCCGTTGACCGGTTCTCGGTTCAGCCAGCCGCCCCAGCCCAGCAGCCCCGCGCATACGAGCAGCAGCGCTGCCGTGCCCAAGGCTTTACGGGAAAGCCGGCTTCTCAGCCAGTCCCCAGCCCAAACGAGTTGGCAGGCCGCCAGGCACACCGCGGGCAAAAAGAGCGCCAGGGTGAAGTGGTCGCTGCGGAAAGGACCCAAGACCAGACCAAGCGGTACGGATAACAGCGCGACGAGCAATCCCCAGATTGCCAGCGGGCGCGTTCGGGCGCGGGTGAGCGCCCAGACCAACCCAAGAGCTGCCAGAGCCAAGACCACATAACCCGTCAGCGGTCCGACAAGATTCCAGAAGTAGTCCCAATTATCAGCATTCAACGCGCCGGAAGCAGGCAGTTGAATTTCGGTGGAAATAATCCCGCGCGAATAGCGGAAAACGCGCCAATACCAACGCGAAACCAGCGCCAAACCTGCCAACGCGGACCCTGCCAGCGCTATCAAAGCTTTCCAGTCCCGGCTTTTTTGGCGGATGTTCCGCGCGAGGCAGTAAAGCGAAAGCACGACTAGGAACAGCGCCAGCAAAAAGGCCGCCAGGTAATGGCTGAGCAGCGTGCCAGCCGTGAGTACTGCCAGCAGCGGCGCGGAGCGGCGCAAGTTTTCCCCGCGCGCCACCCGCACGGCTTCCGCCATTGCCAGGGGCAGCAGGAGCATGCCCGTCAGCAGGGTGTAACGCCCCCAGCTGAGGTAGTAGCCGGGCATCTTGGTGGCGAAGGCCAGGAGCAGCGCCGCCAACGCGGCCGGGCGCCAATCTTTAGTGCAAGCCCTCACCAGGCTGTACGCGGAGAGCGAGACCCCAGCTGTAAAGATTTGCCCGAGCCACAGCAGGGTCTCGGCTGGCGGCGTGCCGCTGAGCGCGGATACCAGCGCTGCCGCGCTGTGTACGGCGTAGTGGTAATAAAACGGACCGGGAAGGTAAGGCTCCAGGGTGCTGCTTAAACCGCCGGCTTCAATCATCTTGCGGATAATCAGGCTGTGGTGCAGGGAATCAACCCAGGCCGGCAGCGCCAGCCCGCGCGCCTGCCACAGGCGCCAGGCGCACAGAGCGCCAAAAACTGCCAGGGCAAGCAGCCAGCCCCAGTGAAAGACGCGTTCTTTTCGGCGGTGGTAAATACCATAACCCGTCAGGGTGAGCGTGATGCCAAGCAGCGCGCCAAGGAGCGCCGCTGAGATTGGGAGGCGCAGCGCGTAGAAAAACAGGGCGGCCAACGCCGTCATCCCAACGCTTACGCCCAAAATCCCAGCCAGGGCTTCCAGGGGGTCTTTGTCGCGGTCCCCCAGCCAGACCCACCAGCACAGCCCGGGCAGCAAGAAGGCAGCCAAAGCCAGCGCGTTCAACACTTGCGCACGCTCTCTTTATCCGGGCAGTCCTGCAGCAGCGCGCTGACGGTCCGCCCAAGGACGGGATGCACAAAGTCCGGGGCGATTTCCGCCAGCGGAACGAGCACAAAGGCGCGTTCAGACAGGCGCGGGTGTGGGATTTGCAGCCGACGGGAATTTATGACCGATTGGTCATAAAACAGGACGTCGATATCAATCAGACGCGGACCGTAGCGGAAGCTTGTGACCCGCCCCAACCGCTTCTCCAGGCGCTTGAGGAAGCGCAGCAGCTGGTGAGGGCGTAAGTCGGTTTCCGCTTGCACTACCTGGTTCAGGAAGGCAGGCTGCTCGCGAAAGCCCCAGGGTTCAGTTTCGTACACAGACGAAGCGCGCAGCATGCGTAGTTTCGCGACAAGCTGTTCGCGGGCAGCGGAGAGGTTTTCCTCCCGGCTGCCCAGGTTCGTCCCCAAACCCAGGAAAATGACAGCCATCCCGCCGCTCAGTCTCTCAATGCGGAAAGTATGTCGGAAAGCATCCCATACGCCGTGGTGTACGGGGTGGTTTTGGTTTCCAGGATGCCCAGACCGGGCAGTACGTCGGTGTTGAAGACCACGATGGAATCCGTGCCCCAGATGGAGTAGAAGGGAGAATCAGGACCGACCATCTCGGGGCAGACCCGCGCAAAGAACTGCCCCTGCGCGTCATATCCAGCGGAGCAGACCAGCTTCCAGCGTTTGCCTGCCGCGCGCGCTTCGGCAATTTTTTCGGGCGTTATCCCGCGGATGCCGGTTGGCTGCACTTCCACAGGCGTCAGCGGGTGTTTCATCAGCACGGTCGCCAGCGCGGAAACCTTGATAGCGGCATCCCAGCCGTCCACGTCATTGCTGGGGTCGGTCTCTGTGATGCCAATGGACCGCGCGTAATCAAGCGCCTGTTCAAAGCTTTCACCGTCCTCCATTCGCCCGATGAGCAGGTTAGTGCAGGAATTCAGCACGCCCGTAAAGCCTTTCAAGCGCGCGAGGGCCATATTCTTGCGGAAAAGTGAAAAAATCGGCGCGCCGTCCATCACCGTGGATTCAAACAGGAACTTTTTACCCTTGCTCTCCGCCAGGGCGGTGAGCTGCTGGTGAGCAAACACCACCGGTCCCTTATTCGGGGTGACGGCGTGCATGCCCTTGCGCAAGCCAGCTTCCAGGTGCGAGATGGCTGGCTGCCCGGAACGGGGGTTCACGGGCGTGGAATCAAGCAGCACGTCGCCTTCGCAGGTCTCAATAAAATCGAGCGCGCCTCCGCTGAAGTTCGCTGTGTCCAGACTGCCAAGTGAACCGCCTGCGCGCAGGGTTTCCAGTACGGTCTGCAGCTCCAGCCCGCGCGGGTCAATCGCGGCACCGTGGGAGCGGGTGCATATCCCGGTCACCACCAGGCGCAGCTGGTACCGCTCCAATAGTTCAGATTCTTTATCCAACAACAGGCGGGCAAAGGCTTTGCCCACATTGCCAAAACCAACCATCACCAATCGGACTGTCTCAGTCAAGGTTCACCTCACGGATTTGTTTTGCTTTCAATTATAGTATAGCGGGGCTGCTTACACCGGCGGCCAGGGGAAAGCCCGGCGGTTTTCGTCCGGAAAGGGAAAGTGTTTTTCCGCCAACAGCTTTGCGCAGCGTTCGCGCAGACTGTTTGTCTCTGTTTCGCTCAGGTACTTACCGAGTTCCCGCAGAAATTCATGCCCCGGCGCAAGCGCGGCCGAGAGCGCGTCCAACTTAGCGACCAGGTAATCGGGAAAAGGCTGACCGGCAAAGTCCCACACCACGGTGCGCAGCTTTTGCTCGGCGTGGAAGCACAGGGCATGGTCAATCGCCCACAGCTTGCCCAGCTCATCCCGCAGGATGTGTCCGCCTTTGCGGTCAGCATTATTCGCCAGCAGGTCAAACAGCGCCAGGGGCCGAAGGGATTCGCGTTCAACGGTCGTGAGGGTGAAGTAATGCTGCCCGGGGTCGTGTTCCACGAATAACTGCAAGGACCCTTCGCCAGCCGGCAAGCTCTCCTCGCGGTATACGGTTGGAGGGACAAAATCCCAGCCCAGCTGCCGACAGAGCAGCCAGGCGGCTGCTTCCCGTTTGGGCAGGGTCTCCGGGGCAAAGTCCCACAAGGGCTGCTGCCCACGCGCGGGTTTGTAAACCGCCCGCAGGCTTTGCCCATCCGCTGTACATTCAATCAGAAATGTGAAATTGGAACTGCGCGTGAACTGACCGAGAAGGCTGACCTGCCCGCGTTCAAGCACGCGCAGCTGCGTTGATTCATCCATGCCAAAAAATCAGTGTTTGTGCCCGTTGTTGCGCGGCAAAAATCCCCCATCAGATTCCGGGGCGCCGTCGGGCTCTGCCAAGGTCGGTCTCCCGCGTGAGACCAGTTCCTGCGCCCAGGCTGCCAGGCTTGCCACCTCGGCGCGCGTGCACCAGAAGCGCACAACGCCAGGCGCTTCCGCGGCATCTTCCGCTTTAGGGGATTCAAAAACTAACGCGAGCAAGTCGTTTCCGCTGTCATAAAACATATTCATCTCAGCAACCTGGAAAAGCGGGTCGATGGGAGCTTCAAGCACCATGCGGCTTTCGTCATAAGTCCCGGCGGGCTCATCCAATTCCGGGAAGTGGGTTTTCAGTTCCGCCAGAAAGTGGATAACGCCAGCCGCCAGCATCTGCACCTGGTATTTTTCAATCCGCAGGGTGATGGTCAGGTGTTTATTTCCTCCGCGCAAAAAGAAAGTGCGTTCGCCCGGCTTGCCAATGGCAGATAGAATCAGTATCTCGGTCGGGTTAAAATCAAGGTCCACATCCCGCATAAGTTTCTCCGTGTGTTCTGGCTCAGTCCTCTGCCACGCGTACATTCCCTCCGCCAACAAAGCGGGTGAGGTCCGCCAGGATGCGCTCGCTGATGTCGGTTGTTTCATTCGGGAAGTCAATCTCGTAGGTGCTGCCCGCTTCCGCGATGTAGAAGAAGAAATGGTTCTCCCCGGGGTGCGAGGTGAGAAATCCGTGTATCTGTCTGAGGTGGCGCAAATCGCGTTCGCGTTCGCCGCAAGATTGGATGGTCACCAGCAGGCGGGGGGCGCGCGGGTCTTCCACGGGCGGCGTGTCCATCGGGGTGGGGCTCGCGCTGGCTGGCAGGGTTTGCGGAGCCTCCGCCGCGGGTTCAGTCCGGTTTTCTTGTTCGGCTTCCTGTTGGGCAGGCGGAGTTAATGCTTGTTCAGCTTCGGTGTC
The DNA here is from genome assembly GCA_964590535.1 of uncultured Anaerolineaceae bacterium. GTDB lineage: Bacteria > Chloroflexota > Anaerolineae > Anaerolineales > Anaerolineaceae > Mesolinea. The sequence goes on along the minus strand of CAZPWL010000018.1, from coordinate 7,381 downwards.
AGGCGCCGCTGGGCTTAGAACTACGCCTTCATCCCACTCGGGTTCCTCAAACGGGTCCTGGGATTCCAGCGGGTCGGCTTGCGGCGGCACAAATTCCGGGTCGGGTTCGCTTGGCGCGCCTCCGGCAAACGCGAAGCGTCTGAGCGCGTTGATATCAGGCAGGTACTTCGCGAGGACCTGCTCGTAATAAGGACCCTGGTTGCGGTTATCCGTCAGAGTATCCTTTAAGCCGTTGGTTTCCACGCGCGACACCTGGTCCACGAGCACACTGACCTTGGTCTCGCGGTGGTCCACTTTGCCCTTGACCAACAGGAGCGCGCCGCCTTCTATCTGGCTGCCGCTGATCTCCCAGACGCTGGGGAAAATCACGAGTTCAATCTCGCCGGTGTTATCTTCAATGGTGACAAAGCCCATTTCCTGCTGCTTTTTGGTCAAAATCGGGCGCGCCTTTTTGACAAGACCGCCAACCGTCACAGCCTCTTTGTTGTTCAGCTCTTCCAGCTGATTCGCCAGGTGCGTTATCTGACCGTTAATCAAGCTCATGTAGGTATTCAGGGGATGGTCGGAAACATACAGCCCGAGCAGTTCTTTTTCCCACTCCAATTGTTCGTTGTGGTCAGCCGCGCTCCCCGCGAAGAGTTTCACCTCCGCGCCGGGTTCCTGAGCCCCGCTAAAGAGGGTTAGCTGACCCAACTCCACCGCGCGGAAATGGGCTGCGCTGACGGAAACTAATTGCTCCAACGAGCTCAGCAGCGCGTGGCGCGGACCGAACCCATCCAGCGCCCCCACCTTAATCAGGCACTCCAACGGGCGTTTCCCGACCTGGCGCAAGTCCACCCGCCGGGCAAAGTCCGTGATGTTGGTGAAGTTCCTGCCCCCGCGCGCCGCGATGATTAAATCCACCGGCGCCTGGCCGACGTTTTTCACCGCGCCCAGTCCAAAGCGAATCGCGGCGGTCTGTTCAGGCCGGTCTTCAATCACGAAGTCATATCCGCTGGTATTCACATCCGGAGGCAACACTTCCAAGCCCATGGCCTTGGATTCGGCTACGTACAGCGCGCACTTATCAATGTCGTTCTTCCACGCGGAAAGCAGCGCGGTCATGTACTCCACCGGGTAGTAGTACTTGAGGTAGGCGGTCTGCACCGCGATAACGCCATAATCCGCCGCGTGGCTTTTATTAAAGCCGTAATGCGCGAAACCTTCCCAATCCGTAAAAATGGATTCAGCGTCCTTGCGGGCGATACCATTCCTGACCGCCCCTTCAATGAACTGCACGCGGTGGGCGGCGATTTCCTTTTCTTTTTTCTTGGAGATGGCAGAGCGCAGCTTATCTGATTCCGCGGGGGAATAACCAGCCAGCGCGATGGCAGCCTGCATGACCTGCTCCTGGTAGACCGCGTGCCCGTAGGTTTCCTCGAGGATGGGTTTCAGCTTTTCATGCGCGTATTTGACTTCTTTGCGCCCGTGCATCCGATCGATATACTCCGGAATGCTGTCCATCGGACCCGGGCGGAAAAGGGCGATCATGGCAATCAGGTGCGGCAGTTCAGTCGGCTGCATCTGCATAATTTTGCTGGTCATCCCGCTGCCTTCCAACTGGAACATCCCGACCGTGTGCCCCTCGCTGATGTAGCGGTAGACATCCAGGTCATTTGTAGGAATGCTCTCGAGGTTCAGCTTCCTTCCGTGCCGGCGTTCAATGAACTCACAGGCTTTCGCCATAATCGTGAGCGTGACCAGGCCCAAAAAATCCACTTTGAGCAGACCCAGGTCGTTGATTCCATCCATATCATATTGGGCGACCGATTTGATTGGCAGGTCTTCGTTTTGTCCGGTCGGCCGGTGCAGCGGCAAATATTCCGTGATAGGCTCGTCGCTGATGATCACCCCGGCGGCGTGGGTGCCCACGCTGCGGATGCCGCCTTCCATGCGGCTGGCGGTATCGATCAGCTTCTTCATCTGGTCGCTGGACTCGTAAACCGCGCGCAGTTCGGGGGACTTTTCCAACGTCTCGGCGATGCTGGGCGTTTTGCCCTGTTGAGGGCCCGGGATGATCTTCGCCACCCGGTCCACCTCCGGCAGCGGGATGTTCATCACCCGCCCGACGTCGCGAATAGCGCCGCGCGCGCCCATGGTGCCAAAGGTGATAATCTGCGCGACTTTATCCGCGCCGTATTTTTCGTTGCAGTATTCCATCATGTCCGCGCGCCGGTCATCCTGAAAGTCCAGGTCGATATCCGGCATGGTCACGCGGTCCGGGTTCAAAAAGCGCTCGAACATCAATTTATGCCGGATGGGTTCCACGGAGGTAATCCCCAGCGCGAAAGCCACCAGCGAACCAGCCGAGGAACCGCGCGCGTTGTACCATATGTTTTTATCGCGCGCGTGCCTGCACAAATCCCACACGATCAGGAAGTATTCATCAAAGCCCATCTTTTGAATTACACCAAGTTCGTAATCCAGGCGTTCGCGCGTTTCTGGCAGGTCCGCTTCGCCGGGGATGCGCTTGCGCAGACCTTCCACGCAAAGTTCGCGCAGGTAAGCGCCGGGGTTTTCCCCGTTTGGCAGCTCAAATTTGGGCAGATGGTAACCCTTGCGGGTCAGGTCCACCTCGCAGCGCTCAGCGATTTCGAGCGTGTTGCTCAGCGCTTCCGGGATTTCGGAAAAGAGGTAGCGCATCTCCTGCGGGCTGCGCAGGTAATAAGAATCGTCCGTCATGGTCATGCGGTTCTGGTCGGTGAGCAGCTTTCCGGTCTGAATTGCCAGGAGCACGTCTTGCATTTCAGCGTCCTCGCGCCGGATGTAGTGCACGTCGTTCGTGGCAATCATGCGCGCCTGGAATTTATCCGCCAGCGCGAGCAAGCCGCGGTTAACCTGGTTCAGTTCCGGCAGGTTGTGATCCTGAATTTCCAGGAAGAAGCGGTCCTTTCCAAACAGGTCCAGATACCAGCCCAGCGCGCGCTCTGCTTTTTCGGGGTCGCCCTCCAAAAACGCGCGCGGCAGCTCGCCGGAGAGGCAGGCGGAACTAGCAATCAGCCCATCCGCGTGCGCGGCGAGGTATTCTTTGTCGATGCGGGGGTGGTAGTAAAAGCCCTCCAGCTGGCTGGCGGTGGCGATTTGCAGCAGGTTCTTGTAGCCCTGTATGTTTTCGGCGAGCAGCAGCAGGTGGAATGGTTTTTTATCTTTACTTACGTCTTTATCAAAGCGGGAGCGCGGGGCAAGGTAGGTTTCCAGGCCGATAATCGGCTTGATGCCGGCCGCGTTAGCCTCTTTAAAGAAATCCAGCGTCCCAAACATGGTGCCGTGATCGGTCAGCGCCACGGCGGGCATGCCCAATTCGCGCACCCTGGCAACCAGGTCGGCTGGTTTGCCAAAGCCGTCCAGAACAGAATATGAGGAGTGTACGTGCAAATGAACAAACGACATAACGCCGTGCGAGTCCTTTGGTGAGTTTTGTCATGGTGGGGCATTCCACCCGCGTACGTCCACCGCTATCAAAGTATAGCATACGGAGTTTGGTGGTCGAAAGGGAAATTTTTAAAATTCCGGCATTTTTAAGCTGCGGGAAATCTTCCCGTCCGCAAGGTGGAATCAGGCGATTCTACTGCTCACTTGCGGGGAAAGGATGCCCGGCCGTGAACACCGGCTGGCCGTTAAACTCCCGCACCTGGGAAAGCTCACCCAGACGGGTTTTCTCGCGCAGGGAAATCAGAATCTCCTCAGAAATCTGGCGGCTGGCGCGCACGGAATCCCCGATGAAGCCGATAATGATCAGGACAATGCCCACCATCGTGAGCGTGCCGCCAATGGTGACAGACTGCAGCAGCCGTCCGGCGGTATCCGTGATTAAATAGTAAACCAGAAAGCGCAGCAGCAGCGCCAGACCGGCTGCCAGAAAAACCGCGCCCAGCGACACAAATGTACGCAGCGGTTGGTAAAGCACATACGAGCGCACAATCACGCCGCTTTGCTTCCAGATGAAGTGCAGCAAACCCTTGTGCAGCCGCGATTCGCGCAGGTTCGGATTGGTTTTGATGGGAATATGCGCGATTTTCATCTGGCTTTTGCCCGCCTGCACCAGCGTCTCAAGCGTGTAGGAATACGGGTTAAAAACTTGCAGCGGCAGCGCCGCGTAGCGTGAGTACGCTCTGAAGCCGCTGACAGTATCCGGCACTTTGGTTCCGGAGACTTTTCGGGCAATCCAGCTGCCAAAGGCTTCCATCCTGCGCTTTAGCGCGGAAAAATGCAGGTTTTCCGCCGGATTCCGGTCGCCAATCACCAGGTCTGCGGAATCATCCAGAATCGGCTGAATTAGGCGCTGAATCTCCCTGCCCGGGTACTGGTTGTCGGCATCAGTATTGACGATAATATCCGCGCCAAGCGCCAGCGCGAACTGGATGCCGGTGATAAAGGCACGCGAAAGACCGCGGTTGCGCCGGTGGCGGATGACCGCGTCGGCGCCGTTTTCCAGCGCTACCCTGGCCGTCCCGTCCGTGGAGCCATCGTCAATGACAACAACGTGCACTTCGTCAATCCCATCGTATTGACGCGGGATATCCGCCAGCGTGCCGGCGATGTTTTCAGATTCGTTATAGGCGGGGATTTGGATAACAAGTTTTTTCACCGCGGACTCCTTGCAAAGCACACCTCGCAGTGCGCTTCGTGTTATGGCACACAATATTTCCCTGGGCTTATTTTATACCCCTTTCGCTTTTGCGGGAACTTGAAAACGACTAAGACAATCGGTTACTTCCACTTCCGGACGATTAACCACGGCTAAGCCGCTTTTTCAACAGACCTGATACGCTTGATTTCCGGGGAAATTCCTTCCCAAAAAACTGTGGTATATATGAAATATGTCCCGCTTCAATCGCTTTAGCGCGTTCCTTGCATTCATCCTGCTGTTCTCGCTCGCCTGGCAGCCGACCCAAAAGGCCGCGGCGGAAGCTGAACCCATGCCGCTCGCCGACGTTTCCGCCGGTGACCTGATTATGGCGATGAACACCCTGCGCATGGCTAACGGGCTGCCAGCGCTCATTGAAGACCCAATTATCAACGCGGTAGCGCAAGGCACCGCCCAAATCATGGCCGACCAACTGCTTTCCTGGCATATTGGCGATGTGAAGGGGCGCATCGCGGCAGCCGGCTACGGGGGCGGGGGCACCGTCTGGGCGACGGAAAACTTTGCCATCGGCTACAACGCCGGCATTGATGAAATCATGCTTATGTGGGCCGACCCGGACCATATGCGCCCGGCCACCCAGTCGTATTACTGCAACGTTGGCGCGGGTGTGGCGCGGGCATCCAACGGCTCCACCTATTACATCCTGCAAGCTGCTTACGTCTCCGGCGAAGAATGCGGCACCTACACCTCCCCAGGCGGTCCTGGCGGTGGGGGCATCGGTTACGGCGTGGTTGTGCCGGTCGTGCTGGCTGCGCCGGACGCCAACGGACGCATTGTGCATGAAGTTCAGTCCGGGCAGTCCTTCTGGGCGATCGCGGTGGCATACCAAGTCACCATCAAGGAAATCCTGCTGTGGAATAACCTGCCGGAGGGTACAACCCTCCAGGTCGGGCAGCTGCTGGTGATCCCCAACCCCAACGCGCCGGGCTACCAAACGCCGACCCCAGTGGGATACTTCAGCGCCAACCCGCCCGGACCGGACGGTAAAATCACCCACACCGTGGGGGCGTACCAAAACCTGACCCTGATCAGCCAGGTCTACGGCGTGAGCGTTGAGCATATTCTGGCGCTAAACGGCCTGACGATTGAGATGCCGCTGCAAATCGGTCAAGTCCTGCTGATTGACCCGGGCAACGTCACGCCAACCCCCACGCCTCGCTCGCTCAGCCCGCTGGAGATGTTGACCCCTGCCGCGGACGGTAAGTATTACCATACCGTCGGGGAAGGGCAGAACTTCTATTGGATCGCAGAATACTACGGAATCGCGCTGGAAGACCTGCTGCGTTGGAACAATATGACGGTCAACTACCCGCTCTGGGCTGGCGAGAAACTGCTTCTGAACGTCACCCCACCCGCGACAATCACCCCGACGCCCTCACCGGTGACGCCAACGCTCACGCAAACACCCACCTTACAAGCCACGCCCACGCGCACACCGCTGCCCAGCCCAACGCTCACAGCGACCGCCGCGCCAGGCTTGTGGGAAAGTGTTTCCGGTTTGAACCCGCTGTGGATGATACCTGTGGTCGCGCTGCTGGCAGGCGCGGGCGGGCTGCTGTTGATTGCGTCGCGCAAAAAGAAAGCATCTGCAACGGACGGGTCTGAGGAACTAACCAAAGAAGAGCCTGACGAAGAACGCAAGGACGGGTAGCTTCAGGCTGTGAACCTGGGTATGAACATTTCCCCAGAAAAGTACAAACGCGGCTTTGCCGCGTTTGTTTGATTAATCAATACAGCGGAAAAGCTGCAATTAAGGTAGGAACCAACCGGCAAAGGCTTTATCCGCCAGGGTTAGGAATTTGAGCGGACCACCAAAAATAAACAGCGCGCAAGTCAGCACGACCAGCACAACCCGCAGGAATTTGGACCGCACCAGGCTTTGCGTATAGGCGGTCAGCGCGTAGAACAGCCCAATGACCGGAAAGAGGTAGCGCCCTTGCAGCGAGATTTGCTTAAAGCCGTAGGTCAGCTCGCTCTCAAAATTCACAATGAATACCGCCAGCACAAAGCCTGCAATGATTCCAAGCCCGCTCCAGATCGCGAAGCCGGGCTTGCGCCAGAAGCGCGCCGCCAAAAGGAGCATCCCCAGGTAGAAAAGCTGGTAGAAGGTGATGACATGCCCCGGGAAATAAGACCTGTGCCCCAGGATGCCGTAAGTCTTGGTGAGCATATCCTTGAACCACCGCCCAGTAAGGTATTCCAACGGGTCCGGGTAGCCCTGTCGGATGCTCTCCGGAATAGTCAGCTTCTCAGGCAGACCTAACTCCTCCAGGCGTTCATGGTAGGGGCTGAGCGTGCACTGCGCTGCCTGGAACATGTCTTCACAGTCGGGCAGCACTTCGCGGAACACCACCAGGTTGTAACCGTAGAGCGCCAGGTTGCCCAGCACGAGCAGCAAGGCTGCCACCAGCAGCACCGCCAAGCCAAGGTTCCACTTGGGCTGGGGGAAGAGCTTTTTCCGCTTCCAAATAGTGAAGCCCAACCAGGCAAGGAAGGTGAGCAGCGCCAGCGGCAAAACCGCGTACTTTACCAGGCAGGCCAGGCACAAGCAGATGAGCCAGCCCAGGCTGTTCCGAAAATAATTCCGGTCGCGAAAAGCAAGCATTAAAAAGTAAAGCCCCGCGGTGCAAAGGAGGTTGGTCAGGCTGTCGTAATTCACGCCGCCCGCCAAAAAAGTGAACATCAGGGTGTTTG
>CAZPWL010000017.1:0-22570 GCA_964590535.1 uncultured Anaerolineaceae bacterium | reverse complement strand
CCGACCCGAACAGCATTCTGGAAAGCCGGGAGCAGTCCATCTGGCGCTACCTTCCCTTGCTGCCAGTTCAGGACCCGGGCTTGCAGAACACACCGCTCCGGCAGGTAGGCTGTACGCCAGTCTACCAGCCTGCTGCGTTGCAGAAGGAATTAGGCTTGCGACAGCTCTGGATAAAGGACGAAAGCCGCAATCCCAGTGCTTCCTTCAAAGACCGCGCGAGCGCTTTGGTCACCGCCCGCATGAAAATGATAAACCAGGAGGTTGTTGTGGCTGCCTCCACAGGCAACGCTGGCGCGGCGGCTGCCTGCATGGCTGCCAGCGCGGGTCTGCGCGCGATAATTTTCGCGCCCCGCACAGCGCCCCAAGCCAAAGTTGCGCAGCTACTTACCTACGGCGCGCAAGTCTTCCTGGTGGACGGCACTTACGACCAGGCCTTCGACCTGAGCCTGGCTGCCTCCGAAACCTTTGGCTGGTACAACCGCAACACCGGTCATAATCCTTTCACCGCGGAGGGGAAAAAGACCGCCGCGTTTGAAATCTGGGAACAGATGCTGCGCTGGCTGCCTGCCGCTTCAGAGCCGCTGAGAATCTACATCCCGGTCGGCGACGGCAACATCATATCGGGCATCCACAAAGGCTTCAAGGATCTGCTCGCACTCGGTTGGATTGAAAGACTGCCGGTGCTTGTGGGCGTCCAATCAGAAAAATCCGCGGCTATCGCCAACGCGTTTTTTGCCAATACCGATACAATCACCCCGGTGCGCGCCACGACCCTGGCAGACAGCATCAGCGTGGACCTGCCTCGCGATGGGTTGCGCGCATTGCAGGCTGTCCGCCAAAGTAATGGCTATTACGTGACTGTCCCGGACGAAGAAATTCTTAAGAGCATCCCGGAACTGGGAAAAACCGGTATCTTTACTGAGCCAGCCGCCGCGGCTGCCTTTGCCGGACTGCGCAAAGACCTGCGCGAAGGACGCTTGAACCCGGAAAGCCCGGCGCTGGTGCTGTGCACTGGCAGCGGGCTTAAGGATGTGCGCGCCGCGGTGAGCGCGGTGCCCGCAGCCCCGATCATCGAACCCACCATACAGGCGCTTATGAAGGTGTTTCATGACTAAACCCCTTTTTTCAATCATTGCCCCAATATTCAACGAACTCGAGAACCTGCCCCTGCTCTATGCCCGCGTGCGCGAGGAACTTGATAAAACCGAGCAAGGCTGGGAACTCATCATGGTTGATGACGGCAGCAAGGACGGCTCCACCGAGGTAATCCGCAAGTTAGCAGCCTCAGATGAGCGCGTGCGGCCGGTCATCTTTGCGCGCAACTTCGGCCACCAGATCGCGGTTAGCGCTGGCTTGGATTACAGCCGTGGCGATGCCGTCATCATCATCGACTCCGATCTGCAGGACCCCCCGGAAGTTATTGGTGAGCTGATCGCCAAATGGCGCGAAGGCTACCAGGTGGTTTACGCGGTGCGCACCGAGCGGGAAGGCGAAACCAAGTTTAAGACCCAGACCGCCTCCCTGTTCTACCGCATGATCGACCGCATCACGGACGTCAAAATCCCACTCGATACTGGCGATTTCCGCCTGATGGACCGCAAAGTTGTGGATGTGATGGTGGCAATGCGAGAACACAACCGTTTTCTGCGCGGCATGAGCGCTTGGACGGGTTTCAGGCAAATAGGCGTGGAGTACAAACGCAAAGCTCGTCATGCCGGCGTTACCAAGTACCCGCTCAAAAAGATGCTGCGTCTTGCGATGAACGCCGTGACCGGCTTTTCCATGTGGCCCTTGCAGCTTGCCACCCGCATTGGCATCGTCTTGGGCGGGTTGGGCTTGCTGGCTATCCCGGTTGTAAGCGTGCTTCACCTGGCAGCGGGCGTGCAGTTCCACGGGCTGGCAACAATCGCCATCCTGATGACACTTTTGAGCGCCTTAATCCTGGTTTTTCTAGGGGTAATCGGTGAATACCTGGGCAGAATTTACGACGAAGCCAAGAACCGCCCCCTCTATATTGTCGCTGAAGGTCCGCAGGAACCTTTTAATCCTGTTCGCCTGGATCTTCCAGCCGAATCCAAAAGTTAGACCAACTATTCCTGAAGCGGGAGCAAACCATGACAAAAATCGACTTGAGCCTGAAACATGAAAACCTGCAGCGCACAGCGCAGCGTGTTCGTGAGAAAAAGTTCTACATTCCGACGCTCGCCCAACAAAAAGACCCCACGCTCATTCCGGCGCATATCAAAGAACAGCTGAAAACCGTTGGACTGTGGGACCTGGACCCGCTCAACTTATTCCGCATCACATGGCACAACGAACCGCGCGCCCACGGGGGCTTGTTTGGTAATGTCAATTACCTGGAGTTCCCTCCCGAACTGACAGGCGTGCCCGCGCGCGTGGTGGCATTGGTCGGTAAATGGTTTCCGACCGGCTGCCACAAGGTTGGCGCGGCGTTTGGCTGTCTGGTGCCGCGTCTGGTCACCGGTCAGTTCGACCCCACCCGTCAGAAAGCGGTCTGGCCTTCCACCGGCAACTACTGCCGGGGCGGCGCTTATGATTCCTATCTGCTGGGCTGTGAATCGATTGCAATCCTCCCAGAAGGCATGAGCCGCGAGCGCTTTGATTGGCTTAGCAAAATTGCCAGCGAGGTCATTCCCACACCGGGCAGTGAATCGAACGTCAAGGAAATCTTTGACAAATGCTGGGAACTGCGCCACAGTGGGCAGGACCTGGTCATCTTCAACCAGTTTGAGGAGTTTGGAAACTACCTGTGGCACTACGCGGTCACCGGCAGCGCGGTGGAAGAAGTTGTCTCGCTGCTCAGCCGCCCAGGAGACGCTTACCGGGGATTTGTTTCCGCCACCGGTTCCGCTGGAACTATCGCGGCCGGGGATTATCTCAAGCAGCGCTTCCCGACCAGCAAGATTGTCGCCAGTGAAGCCCAGGAATGCCCCACCCTGCTTACCAACGGGTTTGGCGCGCACCGCATTGAGGGTATTGGTGACAAACACGTGCCCTGGATCCACAACGCACGCAATTTGGATTTCGTTACTGCCATTAATGACCAGGCTGTGGTGAACCTCTCGCGCTTGTTCAACGAACCGGCCGGCCGCCAGCACCTAATCGATAGCGGCGTGAACGAAGACCTGGTAAACCAGCTGGACCTGCTTGGTTTTTCCGGGATTTCCAACCTGCTTTCCTCTATCAAGTTCGCAAAGTACAACGAACTGACCAGCCGCGACATCGTCGTAACCGTCCTGACCGACTCGATGGAGCTTTATCGCAGCCGCCTGACCGAAATGCACGAGCAATACGGGCAGTACAGCGCGGCAAACGCACAGGCGGATGATGCCCGGTACCTCAAGGGGCAGCCGATTGATTTTATGCAGGAGCTCAGCTACTACGACCGAAAACGCGTCCACAACTTGAAATACTACACCTGGGTGGAACAGCAGGGTAAAACCTACGAAGAAATTCAAGCGCAGTGGTACGACCCGGACTATTGGCTGGAGATTCAGGCGCAGGAGACCGAGATTGACGCGCGAATTGAGGAATTCAACCGCGCTGCCGCGGCTTAATGCACAGCGATGAACGAAAAAAGCACGACTCCACCTGATACTGCTCTGGTTCTCGTCGCCATCGCGCGCGACCAGCGCGACCTGGAAATCGCCCGGGTGTTGGGCTGGTACCGCATCCCGCTCAAAAGCGCGCCAAAAGTGATTTCCGTGGACTATCTGGCGCTCTACCAGACCAGCGCTTTCCCACAGGGGCAGCGCTGGCAGATACGTTGGATCGCGCCGATTTTGGGGCATGAATTGACCACACGCGCTGAGCTGCTGCGCGACCAGCCGGACCACCCCCGCGCCAGAGAAGAATACTTTAAGCTTCAGTTGGGACCTTTACAGGAACTTGCGCGGCCAATCCTCGCGGACAACTGGAAGCGGGTGACTTTCTTCTACACGACTTACGGACGCGTGCGGCAGGCCGCCGTCCTGGCGGATTTGCCGGTACACGACGAGGAACGTGCCGTCCTTTGGCAGTCCCTGCGCGAACGCGCCCTCAAAGCGAACGAATACCACGCCTCCGAACTGCCGCAAATGCCGATCGACCCAGCGATTCTTGCGCTCTTTAGCGGCGGAGTTCGGTTCTCCAGACCTGAATAAGCGCGTCAGGTTCAGACAAACTGAAAGCCACAGAATTTTCTTCATCGGAGCCGAGTTATGCGAAAACTCATCAAAAACGGAACAGTAGTCAACGCGGAAAAAAGCCAGAGGGCAGATATTCTGATTGAAGGTGAATTGATTGCGGCCGTGGAACCCAACCTCACTCTTCCTGATGCGGAGATAATTGACGCATCCGGAATGCTCATTCTGCCGGGCGGGATAGACCCGCATGTGCACATCAATCTGCCAATGATGGGAACGACATCCAGCGACGACTACTACACCGTGGGCAAAGCCGCGGCGTTTGGCGGCACCACCAGCCTGATTGACTTCGTGGCGCAGGACGAAGGCAGCCTGAAGGAAAATGTTGCGCGCAAGTGGTCGGAAGCCGAAGGGCGGGCGAGTGTGGATTTCGGCTTGCACATGAACATCACGCGGTATTACCCCGAGGTGCTGGACGAAATCGCCAGCCTTCCGCAAATGGGAATCACCAGCGTAAAAGTTTTTACAGCTTACAACAAACGCTTGCGGATTGGAGATGGGGAAATTTTCCAGGTTATGCGCGCCGCGGCGCAGCATGGGCTTCTCACGCTGGTACACGCCGAAAACGGCGACGTCATCGACGTGCTCGTCGCGGAAGCGCTGCAGCAGGGTCGTACCGCGCCAGTCTGGCACGCGCGCACGCGCCCTGCCTGGGGAGAAGTGGAAGCCAGCCTGCGGGCTGTCGCGCTGGCAGCCCAGGCAAACGCGCCGCTTTACCTGGTGCATATGAATGTCGCGGGCGAAGTAGACCAGTTGGCATACGGGCGCGCTCACGGCGTACACGCGATGGGCGAAACCTGCCCGCAGTACCTGTTCTTTACCGAATCAGACCTGGAGCGCCCGGATGGGACCAAGTGGCTGTGTTCCCCACCCCTGCGCAGCCCGGCCGACCAACAGGGCTTGTGGCGCGGCCTGGAAAACGGCACCATCCAGGTACTCGCTACCGACCACTGCCCCTTCTTCTACGACGGTACCCAACCAATTAGCTATGAGGACCAACGGTTAGCCTTGCCCGGCAAAGAGCTCGGCAAGGAGGTTTTCACGCAGGTGCCAAACGGCGTACCCGGCGTAGGGGACCGCCTTCCCGTTTTCTGGACGCACGCCGTCCACTCCGGCAGAATCAGCCCCAACCAATTCGCCGCGCTCTCCTCCACTAACGCGGCCCGCATCTTTGGGCTCTACCCGCGCAAAGGCTGCCTGGCTGTGGGTTCGGATGCGGATATTGCCATCTGGGACCCCGCGATGCAGGCGCATTACGGCGTGCAGTCTGCCAAGCACCGCACAGACTATAACCTTTACGAAGGCTGGGAATTGACCGGTCTTCCAAGGCAGGTCTTCCTACGCGGAACATGCCTTGTTCGGGATGGCGAATGGTTCGGACGCCCCGGCATGGGCAGATTCCTGCGCCGCCAGAGCGGAGAAATCATTTGACCTGGTCGCAACGAGGGAGTTTGTGATAATCCCCTTGCTCATCCTGCTCTTATTGGCAGCTTCAGCCGCCATCACGGTTTCCCACGCGGTCAAACCCAAAGTATCGCGCGCCTGGATGATCGCCCTCATCAGCGTACTGGCTGCCTGGCTTGGTTTTTTTGTGCTGCGTCTTTATCTGCCGCTCAACTTCGGGCTCCCGGCCTGGAAACCCGACACGCTCTTCATCTCTGCGCCCAGCCTGGTGCTTAATTACCAAAATTGGCCTTATGCCGTCTCACTGGTCACGCTGTGTACCGCGGTGATCCTGACCGACTCGACCCGCAGTTTTTTGCCCTCCTCCCCAAATGCCTGGGCCAGCGCCATCGCCATCACAGCTGTCAACCTGATCGGTTTGCTGGCCGGAGACCCGGTTACGCTGATGTTTGCCTGGGTGGTCATCGATAACATCGAGTTCGTATATCTCTATCAGACCCGGCTCGACCGCAGCAGTGATGCGGGTTTGGCCGCGTTCATGAGCATTCGCGTCTTAAGTGTGATGGCGCTTGCCGCCGGCACGGTAACCGGATGGCTTTCGCTGCCAGCCTTCGGCATGTCGCAAATCCCTCAGAGGGCAGGCATATTCTTTCTGCTGGCAGCAGGACTGCGACTGGGCGTGCTGCCCTTGAACCTGCCTGTGCAAAACAGTACAGACCCCAAACACGGTTCTGCACTGCTAACACGCCTTGCGCCTGTCGCGTCCAGCCTGGCATTAATTGCTAATCTTCCGCAGGGTTTGCTCTCCGACCGGAGTGGATTAAACACCTTACTTTTAGTCCTCACCGGCTTCGCCGCGCTGTATGCCTCGGCAATGTGGTTGAGTGGAAAGAGTCAGCAAAAAGCTCTGCCTTACTGGATTATCGCGTTGGCGTCCTTCGCTATAGCCTGCGCGCTGAACGGCCGCGCGGAAACCAGTCGGGTTTGGGGAGTAGCGCTGCTGCTGAGTGGCGGCGCGCTTTTCCTTTTCGACCCGCCTATCCGCCGCATCCGTTTTCTTCCATTGCTCGGATTAATCGGCCTTTCCGCCCTGCCCTATACCCTCTCCGCAGGAGGTTGGGCGGGATTACTCGGGGAAAGGTTCACGCTTAGTGGGGCACTCATGCTGCTCTCCCACGTTCTGCTTCTGCTCGGGTACTTGCGCTATGCCTTCGAAATCAGTGGAACGGTCACCGGACTGGAAAAACACGCCCGCATCACCTACCCGCTGGGACTGATACTGATCGTCCAGACCATCATCATCATCGGGATAGCTGGCTGGCCGGGCGTGCTTACCGCTGGCACATGGTGGGCCAGCCTGTTCAGCCTGGCGCTCACAGGCCTGATAGCAGGGCTTTATCTTAAACTGGCCGCGAAACTGCCGCTTGCCAGCGTCGCCGTGAATTTACCCCTGTACCGTTTCTGGAGCTTCCTGGCAAAAGCATTCCAACAATTTCTCAGCTTGCAGTGGTTTTATACAGCAGTCGCCTGGTTGATGATGCAGTTTGCCGCGTTGGCTGGCCTCTTCAGTCGGGTGCTGGATGGTGAGGGCGGCATCCTTTGGTCGCTTGTTTTCCTGGCTGTCCTCATCACGCTGTTTCTCTCGGGGGTAAATCCATGACAGGCGCTTCCTGGATGTATATCCCAGCTGTCCTGGCAATTTTGGCTGCAGGCATCAACCTCACCCGCCGGGTTTGGATTGTCAACGCCGCCGCGTTGGGGTTTCAATACCTGGGGGTGTTTGTCCTGCTTTGCACGGTGCGTCCAGCCAGCCTTGCGGTGGTAAAGCTGCTTGTTGGTTGGATGGTTACCCTGACGCTTTTCCTCTCGTTAATCACTGATGGAAAGATCCGCAGTGTCAAGGCTTTCTTCTCATTCAGCGCTGGAGAAATTTTCAGGCTGCTGGCTGGCGTCTTCGCGGTTTTTTTTCTGGCTGTGCTTCTGCCTGCGCTTCAATCTGAAGTCTTCCCGCAGAGCTCACTCCCACTCTTGTTGGCGTCATTCAGCCTCTTGGTTTTGGGGCTATTCCAAGCCAGCCTGATCGCAGAACCGTTTTATGTCATCATCGGGCTTTTGACGTTTCTCTCCGGGGTGGAACTGCTGTATGCCAGCCTGGAGCTGTCCATTTTATTAGAAGCGCTTTTTGCCGGAGTAAACCTGGGTTTGGCGCTGGTTGGAGCGTTTTTTGTCATCAAAGACGCGGAGATTTCTGAAACATGAGCACTCCGCTGATTTGGGTGGTTTTCCCGCTTGCGTTCGCGCTAATACTCATTGTGACGCGCAAAAATCCCAAGCTGTCAGGCATTCTCGCTTCTGTGTTCAGTCTGCTGCTTGCGCTTGCAGCGCTGCTCTTCCCGCGCGACCTAAGCTTCCTCCTGCCCGAGCAGCGCCTTGAAATCGCCAGCACATTAGAGCTGTTTGGCAGAAGCCTCCAGATTAGTGGAGACCAGCTCACCATGGTTGGCTTGCTCTATGGCATTGCCTTCCTCTGGAACCTGGGCAGCCTGCTCTACAGACCCAGCCTGTGGTTCAACATTCTTTCGATCGGAATCACTTCCTTGTGGATAGCAACGCTTTCGGTGAACCCATTCCTGTACGCCGCTGTCCTGATCGAGTTAATCGCGCTGCTCAGCGTACCGCTGCTTTCTCCGCGAGGAGTGCGCACCGAGCACGGTGTCTTGCGCTACCTGGTTTTCCAGACCCTGGCTTTGCCTCTGATTTTGCTCACCGGCTGGATGCTGGCGGGCATTGGTTCTGCGCCTTCTGCCAATCCCCTCATTGTTCGTTCTGCCATGCTGGTGCTATTTGGTTTCGCGCTGTGGATTGGGGCTTTTCCGTTCCACTCCTGGATTCCCATGATCAGCGCGAAAAGCCACCCTTGGGTGGTCAGTTTCCTCCTCGTGCTGCTGCAAAGCGCTCTTTCAATTTTCTTTCTTTATTTTCTGGACCAATATGCCTGGCTGCGCAACCTTCCGATCACATTCCCAAGCCTGCGCTGGATTGGCGTTTTGATGATCGCGTTTGCCGGGCTCTTTTCAGCGGTGCAGATTAACCTTGGCAAAAACTTCGGGTATCTGGTACTTTACGAGACGGGCTACTCGCTGCTGGCAATTGGTCTGGCAAAAACAGGCGGGCTTAATTACCTGGCAATGCTCTTTATCCCGCGCGTATTGAGCTACGCAATCATCAGCCTGGCGCTTTCAGCTCTTTGGCAGCAGGAAAGCGCGGACGCGTTGGCATACAAAGGCCTGGAAGGCTTGTTTAAAACGCGCCCCGTTGTGACAGCGGGCATTCTGATCGGTTTCTTCAGTCTGCTCGGGCTGCCGCTTCTGCCCATTTTCCCGCACAAACAAATGCTGTGGCTGCTGACAGCTCAAACCGACCCGCGCTTGCTCGTCTGGATCTTGGTTGGCAGTTTGGGTTTGCTGGTAAGCACAGCCCGCCTGATGCGGCTCTTCGCGCGCGAACACAGCGAAGACAGCTCCGCGCTGCCAGCCCGAGAAAAGAGTGGTTTAATAGTCCTGATGCTGGTCCTCCTGCTGCTGATGATAGCGCTGAGCATATCCACACAGATGCTCTTGCCGCGATTTTTGGGAATACTCTACCCTTTTCCACAGCTCGCCCCCGGCCCTTAGAAAAGCGCTCCCGGAAATGGGTATAATCAGGTGAAAGAACCTATGAAGAACAGGTGAATTATGGACGATATCACAAGTTTTGAGCAGCTTGAAAAACGAGTGGAGTGGCTGGATAACGAACGCCGCACCGATAAAACCAATCTTGCCTCCCTGCAAAACCGCCTGACCGGGTTGGAGAGCGAAAATATCAGTTTGCGTAAACAAATCAAAGAAATGGAACTGGAAATCAGCGGACTGAAAAATCAGATGTCCAGCCTGGATAAATACGATAACCGTATCGAACGCTTGAACATCGACCTTACCAAGCAGGTACGGGATGTGAACGAACGCTCCGAAATGAACCTCAGCGAAGCGGTGAAACGCCTGAAGTTGGAGATTGACGCGACCAAACGCTCGCTGAGTGAAATCTATCAGGTCAGTGAACAACTCGACCCGATTCGCGCCGAAATAAAAACCAATAAAGTTGAGGATGCGCGTCTGGCTCGTTTGATTGAAGAACTCAAACTAAAAATTCAGGAGGTCAGCCGCTTTGACGAGGACTACCGCCGCTCGCTGCACTTACTGGAAGAAAACTACCGCCAGGAGAACAAACGCCTGAACGATTTCCAGGGCGAGCTGGTAGCCCACCGGAAGCGCGTCGAAGAAACGCGCAGTCGATTTGACGTTTTCAGCGACAGTTTCCGCACGCTGGACCTGCGCATCACCGAACTGCAGACGTTTGAGAAAGACCGCAAGGAAGCGCAGTCCGTATTTATCGAAAAGGTAAACAACTCCCAGCTGGAAAAGGACAAAAGCTTCCGCGTCTGGGAAAAACGCTTTGAGGATATCGACAAAGTGAACCTGGATATGACCACCCAACTGGAAGCGCTGGAGACCGCTCGTAAAGCGGTGGATAAATCTATCAGCGGAGCTGAGGAAGTCATCGCGCGCTTTGAGCGGCGCATCAACGAAATCAGCGAAATCCAGCGCCTGAACGACGAACGCTTCCGCCAGGAATGGAACTCCTTTAAAGGCGACGACCTGAAACGCTGGACGAACTACCTGCTCGGACAGGAAGAACAGCTGCGCACCATCAATCAGCAGCTCAGCTCCGCGCACGAAGAATTAGAGAAACTCAAGGATTCCAGCGTGAAGACTCAGGACGAGCTGGATAAACTTACGCGCGAAACGTTCCGGAGCATCCAGTCAATCCTTGGGGCATATCAAGAGTCTATCCAGAGCTTTGCTCCGTTGGCGGAGAAGAAAGCCCAGTAATTCCGTGCACATCGTAGGTACTGCCGGGCATGTCGACCACGGCAAATCAACCTTAGTCACAGCTCTGACAGGCACTAACCCGGACCGCCTTAAGGAAGAGCGCGAGCGGGAAATGACGATTGACCTCGGCTTTGCCTCCCTCACGCTCCAAAACGGAGAAAAAGTCGGCATCATCGATGTGCCCGGTCACCGCGATTTTATCGGCAATATGCTGGCGGGCATCGGAGGGATCGACGCCGTTCTACTCATCATCGCCGCGGATGAAGGGGTCTCCGCCCAAACCCGGGAACACCTTGCCATCCTTGACCTGCTGCGTATCACCCGCGGACTGGTTGTGCTGACCAAGGTAGACCTGGTGACAGACCCGGATTGGCTGGAATTGGTGGAGCTTGAGGCGCGCGATACGCTGAGAGGCACCAGCCTGGAAGACGCGCCTGTGCTGAAGGTTTCCGCGCGCACAGGCATCGGTATCCCTGAATTGCTGAACAAGCTGCAGGAGCTGCTGGAGGATACTCCCTCCAAACCCAATCTAGGCCGGCCGCGTCTGCCAATTGACCGTGTATTCTCGCTAACCGGTTTTGGGACTGTTGTGACCGGCACACTGCTGGATGGCAGCCTCGCGGTTGGCGATGAAGTCGTAAGCCTGCCGGAAGGCTTGAGCGCACGCGTGCGCGGGTTGCAAAATCACAATCAAAAGGTGCAAAGAATCGCCCCCGGCTCGCGCGCGGCGGTCAATCTGGTTGGAATTGAGAAAAACCAGCTTGCCCGCGGCAGCGTCATCACCAAACCAGGCGCGTATACCCCCACTACCCTGCTTGATGTCCACTTTCGGTATCTCTCCGATTTGTCGTTTGATTTGCAGCATAACACGCAGGTCAAAGTTTACATCGGGTCCGCCGAAGCAGCCGGTCAGCTGCGCCTGCTGGGTAAAGAAGTGCTTGAACCTGGCGAACAAGCCTTCTTGCAGATTCGGCTTGCCAGCCCGGTCGTGGCAGCCCGCGGCGACCGATTGATTATCCGCTTACCCTCACCGGCGGAGACTCTTGGGGGCGGCGTGGTGCTGGAGCCGCATCCAGCCCGCCTGCACAAACGGTTCAGCGAGACAGTCCTGCAAAACCTGGAAGGGCTCCTTTCGGGCGGAGAAGCAGAGGTGATTCTGCAAGCATTAAAAACGCTTAAGGCTGCCAGCGCGGAGGCCGTTATTGCCAAAGCCGGCCTCGAACAGGAAGCCGGTCTGGACCTGATAACAAATATGGTGAACGACGGCAGTGTGGTGGTGCTCTTGCCTGCAAAGGAGCCTGCCAGGAACATCCTCATCGAAGCCGGAACCTGGCAGCAAGTGCGTGGGGATATTCTGAAAGTCCTGACGGAATTCCACGCGGGAAACCCACTAAAACCCGGCATGCCGCGAGAAGCTCTGCGCGCCGCGTGCAGACTCCCCAACTACATTTTTGATGCCGCGCTCGAAATGCTCAGCGCGAACCAGGAGTTGAGGGTGCAGGGCACGCTGACCGCTCAGGCAAGCCACCGGATTACATTCACCCCCGACCAGGAAGCCCAGGCTGCCGCGCTGTTGGACCGCTTTACGCGAGACCCCTATTCCCCGCCTGATGTGGCTGAAGCGACCGGGCTTATTGGAGCGCCATTATTGGAAGCCCTGATAGCCACTGGAACGCTCGTGCAGGTTTCCCCACAAGTAGTTTATTCGCCGCAAGCCACCATGCAGATGAGCGCGTGGGTAAAAGCTTATATATCAGAACAGGGCAGCCTGACGCTGGCGCAGTTCCGCGACCATTTTGGTACCAGCCGCAAGTACGCGGCTGCCCTGCTTGAATATTTGGATAATAATGGAATTACGCTCCGAAAAGGAGACATCCGGGTGCTTAAGCAGGTACAATAACCATACAGACAAATACCACATACAGGAGAGAACACTATGGCATGGAAAGTATTGATTACCGATGGGCTGGAAAGCAATGGCAAAGTAATTCTTACCAAAAACGACATAGCGGATGACAAGAAGGGGATTGAAGCGGCGGAACTGCTGCAGATTATCCCTGAATACGACGCCATTATTCTGCGCGGACGCACAAAAATGACCGCGGAAGTGATTGCGGCAGCCAAAAAACTGAAAGTCATCGGGCGCATGGGCGTCGGCGTGGATAACATTGATTTGAATGCCGCCAAAGCGCACAACGTGACGGTCGTGAACGCCGCGGTGGCAACCACGCTGGCTGTGGCGGAGCTCGCGGTCGGGATGATGTTTGCCCTCGTGCGCGAACTTCCCCGCGCGGATGCCAGCCTGAAAGCTGGTCAGTGGCTCAAGAAAGAATTCAACGGCATGGAGCTTTTTGGCAAGACCTTAGGCGTGGTCGGCTTCGGTAACATCGGTCAGGTTGTAAGCAAATATGCGCTCGCGCTCGGCATGCAGGTGCTCGCGTACGACCCCTTTAGGGATGCGATGTACATGCACGAACGCGGCGTGGAAGCTGTGAGCCTGGACGGTCTGCTGGAACGCGCCGACGTGATTACCATTCACACCCCTTTGACGGACCAGAACAAACACCAGTTCGATGACCTTTGCTTCTCTAAGATGAAAGACGGTGTCCTGATCGTAGACGCCGCGCGCGGCGGCATTATTGACGAAGAAGCGCTCCTGCGCGCGTTGGAAAGCGGCAAAGTGCGCGGCGCTGCTCTGGACGTGTACGAAAAGGAACCGCCGGTCAGCTTTGACCTTATTAAACATCCTAAGATTATCGCTAGTCCGCATATTGGCGCCCAGACCGCGGAAGCGCAACTGCGGGCAGCCGAGGATATTTCGAATGAGGTGCTGAACGCGCTGAATGGACTGCCACTCCGCTGGAAGATTTGTTAGCTTATGAACAGCGAAGAGAAACTTGCTAAACTGCGGGAAATCACCGCGGAAATCAGCCGCCTGGGCGGCATTCAAGCGCTGCTCGAGTGGGACCAGCAGGTAAACATGCCGCGCGGCGGCGCGGAAGACCGCGGCAACCAGTCTGCCTTGATTGCCGGGCTGGCTTTTGACAAGAGCACCTCGGATGAGTTGGGCAGCCTGATTGCGGATTTGGCTGCCGAGATTCCCGACCTGGACGCGGACGACGATTTTGCCCGGGAAGTTAAGGTGGCAAAACGCAATTACGACCGGAACGCGCGCATCCCGCGTGAAAAAATCATTGAATTTGTACTGGCGACTTCAGCAGCGCACGAAGCCTGGGTTAAAGCCCGCGCGAAGAATGACTTTGCCAGCTTTGAGCCCCACCTGACTCACATATTTGACTTGCGCCGCCAGCAAGCCGAGCTGTTCCAGCCTTACGAACACCCGTACGACCCCCTGCTGGAAGAATACGAACCCGGCATGAAAACCGCCGACGTCCGCGCGATTTTCTCCGCCTTGCGTCCGCGCCAGGTGGAACTGCTGCGCGCCATCGCGCAAAGTGAACAGGTTGATAATGGGTTCATCCGGCAGCATTATCCCTTCGAAGAGCAGCGCAAGCTTGGGACTTTCATCGCAGGGCGATTTGGCTACGATTGGGAGCACGGACGGATTGACCTGGCGCCCCACCCCTTCACCACAAGCTTTGGCGCGGGCGACGTGCGCGTCACGACGCGCTTTTTGGATACGGACGGCATGTCCGCCCTCTTCAGCACCATGCACGAGACCGGGCACGCGCTCTACGACCAGGGTCTCTCACCCAAGTACCGCGAAACCAGCCTGAGTGGGGCGGCTTCGTACGCGATTCACGAATCGCAATCCCGTTTATGGGAAAACCTGGTCGGCCGCTCGCGCGAGTTTGGCCGCTTTCTTTTCCCGGTCATGCAAATGCTCTTCCCCCAGCACCTCGGGAACGTCTCCCTGGACCAGTTCTACCGCGGCATCAACCGGGTGGAACCCTCCCTCATCCGCGTGGAAGCCGACGAAGCGACTTACAACATGCACATCATGCTGCGCTTTGAAATTGAAACCGGCCTAATGGATGGCAGCCTGCGCGCGAGGGACCTGCCAGAAATCTGGAATACGCGCATGCAGGAATACCTGGGCGTCACGCCAGCGGACGATACGACCGGTGTGCTGCAGGATGTCCACTGGGCCAGCGGCTTGGTCGGGTACTTCCCCACCTACGCTCTGGGCAACCTCATTTCCGCGCAATTGTGGGAAAAAATGCTCGCTGAACACCCTGATATCCCGGCTAAAATGACAGAAGGCGACTTCAGTCAGATTCTTGCCTGGCTGCGTGAGAATGTACACCGCCATTCCTCGCGCTACGACCCATTAGACCTGGTGCGCAAGATTACCGGCGGACCAATTGACCCGGAACCCTATTTGCGCTACCTGAACGCTAAGTACAGCGAAATTTACAGGTTCTGAGCAGGAACATCAACTTGAACAAAAAACACGACCGCGTTTGCGGTCGTGTTTTTATTCTTCAGCACTATTCGATACAGCAGCCCGGATTAAGGTCCGGTGTTAACGCCGCCGTAATACGCCGGGTCCGTCGGGGTCTTGCCGCTTGGGTCGTGAACGTAAACCCAGTCGCCGTCCTCAGCCCATTGATAGACCCAATTCGCGTCTCCGGGAGACATGTTCACGCAGCCGTGCGACTGATTGAAGCCCAACACCACCGGCCAGTAGACGCCGTGGATGGCCGTGTTCCGGTCATAGAACATCGCCCAGGGGACTGCTTGCAGGTGGTAAAAATCCGAGCGGTCCGCCTCGTAGGCGTCCTGCATCGTCACGGTCTCGTACATTTTATAAATCTGAAAGGTTCCCGGTTGAGTGTAAAAAGGATGCAAACCGCTGGCAATCAAGCTGGCGAAAATCAATTCTCCGTCTTCATAAACTGAGAGCGTAAAGTTGCCCAGGTCAATATTAATCCAGCGGTCCCCCGTAACGCCTTCCGGCCGCGTGGTATCCACCACCATCCGGCGGGATTTGTGCGAAGAAACCCACTCATCCTGGTTGATGCGGTACCACTCGTAACCGTCCGCTTCGGCAATCTGGAAAATCTGGATTACGTCATACTTGATATGCACTTTCCCGGTCTTTGGCGAAGCATATCCCGGCGCGGTGTAGGATTCTGCGTCGTTCACGATCCAACCGAAGTCATTCTTGGGCGTACGGGAAAAGCGCAGGCCCTGAAAGCGCGTCCAGGAGTAGATAGGCTGCGCCTGCATCCACTCGCCGCTTTCCAGCTGCACGAGGATGCGGCTACCGTCAGAAACCTGATTAACCATCGAAACATAACGCATTGGGCCGGCTGCCAGCGTGCGCAGCGGCGCGCCGCCGTTGCGGGCTTCATCCAGGCTGGCGTAAACCGGTACAGCTTGCGAGCTGCCTGCCACGATTTTCGCCACCCACACCGGCAGTTCCGTCAGCGCGTAATCCGGCGAAGCGGCAGGCAATTCCTCGAGGATGGTTGGAATGCCTTCCTCCGCCAAACGTTTTACCGACTGTGACGCGCCAAGCGCCAGGCAGTCGTCCGGCTCGTTGGCATACAAGCCTGGCATGCACAGCGGTAAATCGTAAAAAGTGCCGTCGGTTTGTCCGCTGGCCGCCTGCCCTGTGCCAACCGGTGATAATCCCAGCAGCATAGCGCAAACAATCAACAGCATGGTAATTCTGCTCATAATTCTCATGCGGGAATTATACCCGTTCCAGGCAGAAGCGCTTAAAACAGTACAAGCTCGCCTTTCTCTGCGGCGGAGGAATCTGCTTCCAAATCGCGTTTGACTTATCAAAAAACTCAGATTCGCGGCAAATTACTGCTGAAAAAGCTGTTTATCCGCTTATAATAAATCTAAATTCAGGTATGCCAGAAAAGAGGAGTTCTCCATGAAGATACCCATCTATCATGTTGACGCGTTTGCGGTTGAACCCTTTCGGGGAAACCCTGCCGCAGTGTGCTTGTTACAATCCCCGCGCAGTGTGGAATGGATGCAGAATGTTGCCGCTGAAATGGCGCTTTCTGAAACTGCCTTCCTCGTACCAAAAGGCGACGGCTACCATTTGCGCTGGTTCACCCCCAAGACCGAAGTGGATCTCTGCGGTCACGCCACCCTCGCCAGCGCGCATATCCTTTATGAATTTGGTTTTTACGAACCGGATGAAAGCATCAAGTTTCAGACCCAAAGCGGTCTGATTACCGCAAGCTTCTCGCGCGGAACTATTGAGCTGGATATGCCACGACGGGACCCAACGCCTATTCCGGTCTCCGTGGAATTGACCGCAGCGCTGGACCAGGCACCTGTTTCCGCGGCAGTTTATAAAGACCAGCTCATCCTGGCAGAACTGAAAGACGCGCAGGCAGTCCGCAGCTTTGCACCGGATTTCAAAAAGATTGCCGCCCTGCCGTTTGCTGATATTCTTATCACCGCGCCTTGCAGCGAAAAGTACGATTTCACATCCCGCTTCTTTTCGCCGACTCAAGGGGTTCCCGAAGACCCGGTCACGGGAATGGCGCACTGCTCACTTGCTTCGTACTACGCGGAACGACTGCGCAAGACAAAATTCTTTGCATATCAGGCTTCCGCGCGCGGTGGAGAGATTTGGGTGCGCATGGGAGCCGACCGGGTGTATATCGGCGGAAAAGCTGTGACGGTTTCCCAGGGCGATCTGCTGCACCAAAAAGACTGAGCGGGAATCCCATACCGGTTTTTTAATTCCTTATCGCGGTTCTTTTACCAAAGCAGTGTTGAACAGCGCGTGAGCCATGCCTATTTACCAAGCTGAAGCTAGCCCCCGAGCGTTCTGTAAAACCAATGAGCAAGGAGTCAGTTTATGGAACTTTTGAAACAGAGAATCTTGCGGGATGGAAAAAACCTGGGTTCGGGCATCCTCAAGGTGGACCGCTTTATCAATCATCAGGTTGACCCTGAGCTGATGGATGCCTGCGGCGTGGAATTTGCCCGTCTTTTCGCGGGTATTGGCGCACAGAAAGTGCTTACAGCTGAAATTTCCGGCATCGCCCCGGCGCTAATGGCTGGAAAGTACCTGCATATCCCCGTTGTGTATGCCAGAAAATCCAAACCAATCACCATGCCCCACGAGGTTTACCTGACGGTTGCTCCTTCGCATACCAAAGGGAATAACGTGGAACTGATTGTGTCGCCGGAGTATCTCGGAAGGGACGAACGCATCCTGATCATTGATGACTTTCTCGCCTCTGGCGCGACCATCGCCGGGCTGGTGCGCCTGGCACAGGTAGCGGGCGCGCAGGTGGTAGGTATCGGAACGCTGATCGAAAAGTCATTCGAAGGCGGCCGCGGTCTGCTCTCCTACCTTGGTATCCCGATCCATTCCTTAGTGACCATCAGCTCCATGGACGCGGGCGGAATTGTCTTCGCGGATTGAACCAGCAGCTCTGACCATGACGGAAAAAATCATCATCGTAGACTTCGGCTCCCAATACACGCAGTTGATCGCGCGGCGCGTGCGCGAAGTCCATGTGTACAGCGAAATCCTGGCCTGGAACGATCCTTCCCTTGGTAAGGACGACCCAGATGCCCGCGGGTTTATCCTTTCCGGCGGTCCGAGCTCATCCTATGAGCACGGCGCGCCAGGGCTGGCAGCCGGGTTGCTGGAGAGCGGGCTGCCTATCCTGGGCATCTGCTATGGCATGCAGGCGCTCGCGCTGGCTCTCAAAGGTCAGGTCAGCCGCGCCGCCGAACATGAATACGGTCTGGCTGAAATCAGCGTCCTCAAAGCCAATCCACTCCTGCCGGAGTGCGATCAGACTGTCTGGATGTCCCATGGGGACCGCGTCACACGACTGCCGGAGGGTTTTGAATTGCTGGCGAGCTCAGCGAACTGTCCGATTGCCGCGGCAGCCAACCCCGAGCGGCGGCTTTTTGGGCTGCAGTTTCATCCGGAAGTCCGCCACACGCCGCTCGGCACCGAAATCCTGCGCCGCTTCGTATTGGATATTTGCGGCTGCACCCCTGGCTGGACCCCGGACTCGATTATCCAACAGAGTCTTGCGCGCATCCGGGCACAGGCTGCCGGCAAGCAGGTGCTTTCGGCGGTCAGCGGTGGCGTGGATTCAAGTGTCGCCACCGCGCTGACGCGCGCGGCCCTGGGCGAAAATGTACACAGCGTGTTTGTGGATACCGGCTTGCTGCGTCTGGGCGAGCGCGAGCAGGTTGAACAAGCGTTCGCGCAGCTGCCCGGTGAACCGCTGCGGGTTGTGGACGCTTCGGAGCGCTTCTTAACAAAACTGCGCGGCGTGACCGACCCGGAACAAAAACGGAAAATCATCGGAGAAGCCTTCATCCGCGAATTTGAGGCTTTCGCCAGGGAAGTCGGCAGCCCGGAATTTCTGGTGCAGGGCACCATTTACCCGGATGTGGTGGAATCACAGGGCGTCGGCGCTTCGCAGTCCCAGCGCATCAAAAGCCACCACAACGTCGGCGCGCTGCCCGCGGACATGCAGTTCAAGCTCATCGAACCCCTGCGTTTTCTGTTCAAAGACGAGGTGCGAGCGGTAGGCGAAGCGCTGGGCTTGCCGCGACCATTGGTCTGGCGCCAACCTTTCCCAGGCCCAGGCCTGGCAGTGCGCTGCCTGGGCGAAATTACGCGCGAACGCCTGGATACCTTGCGCCGCGCGGACGCGGTTTTCACCTCCGAACTTGAAAAAGAAGGCCTGCTGAGCATGGCGGAGAATGCTGTGGGACTGCCCACGGGAACTTCCCAGGCCTTTGCGGTGCTGCTGCCCGTCCGCTCGGTTGGCGTGATGGGTGACCAGCGCAGTTATCAGGAGGTGGTTGCCCTGAGAGCGGTGACCACTACGGATTTTATGACGGCGGATTGGGCTCGCTTGCCTCACGAATTGCTTGGGCGGGTAGCCAGCCGGATTGTGAATGAAGTTCCGCGGGTGAACCGAGTGGTGTATGATATTACCAGCAAACCGCCCGCGACCATTGAATGGGAGTAATCCCGAAAAAAGAGGAATGATGAATTACGCAGAAATCCTAAAAAAAGCTTGGAACACAATTTGGAAGCATAAGATTCTTTGGCTGTTTGGTCTGCTGGCAGGTTCAGCGATCGGCGGCGGTCAGGGTTTATCTTACCGCTTCTCCTCGCATGACCGTTTTGGACAGTACTGGGAGAATGGCCAGGAGTTCCCGCCGATGTTCGAGCGCATGAGCGCGTTCTTTCGCGGCGTGCCTGCCTACGCCTGGGCGCTGATCGCGGGTCTCGCGGTAATCGTAGGCTTGCTCATCAGTCTCAGCGCGTTTTTTCTGCGCGAATACGGCGTGGCTGGGGTCATCAAAGGCTCCGCGCTGGCGGATGATCCGCAAACCGGAAAACTCAAACTCAGCGCAGTTCACCAAGCGCTTAAACCGCATTACTGGCGCCTGATCTTGCTGCGCCTTTTGGTAATCTGCGCCAGCGCGCTCTTAGCCGGCCTGTTGGCCATTCCGATCGTCATTTTCATCATCGGCACCCTGGGCGTGGGGCTGTGCTGCCTGCTGCCGCTTTTTGTTCTGCTCATTCCGATCGGCTGGGGGGCGCGCGTGCTGGTGCATAACGCGTCCATTGCCCTGGTGGATGAAAACCTTGACGTGTTGCAGGCAATCTCCCGAGCCTGGGAAGTGACCACCCAAAACCTTGGTCCACTCTTGGTTCTGCACCTGATTCTGGGTGCTATCCGCTTCGTTGCCGCCTTGTTGATGAGCATTCCCATGGTCGCTGCCGCGCTTCCGTTGATTTTCGCGCTGCAGGCCTCGAGCGCTGGCTGGCCAATGGCCGCCGGATTAGTTTCCGGCCTGCTCTGGCTGCTGCTCCTCCCAATTGCTCTGGCGGTTTTTAGCGCGCTAAACACTTTCGACCTGAGCGCGCGCGCGCTGGCTTTCCGCGAGCTCAAGCATAAAGTCCATACTTTACCGCTTGGCACCCAAGCGCTGCCCCAGGAAGAAACCAAGTAGGAACATGGCGTTGGGTACTAATGCATCCCTGGGGGCGGTTCTCCCAGCCGTTTCCCGCTGCGGACGACTGAGCTCCCTGGGGGGGGTTCAACGCCTGTGCTCGGCTGCGCTCGCATTATTGCTTTGCCTGTATTTTGCTTCACCCGTCAGTGCTGGCGCTCGAACACAGGCTGCTCCCTCGCTGGAAATCCTGAGCATTGACACGCGCGAATTCCCGCTCATCCGCGCAGAAGTCAAAGCCCGAAACCTTCCCTCTGACGCAGCATCACCCATGACCGCGGCCTCAATCAGCGTGCTGGAAAACGGAAATCCGATCTCGGCGCGGGATGTCCAGGAAAACTATGAGGGCATCCATCTCGCGCTGGCAGTGAACCCGGATTTTGCCCTGGATTCGCGCGACCCAAAAGGTGTTTCCCGTTATACCAAGCTGGTCGGAGCTTTTAAGTTGATGGATGGGTCATTCTCCGCGGAAGGGAAAGACCGTTTCAGCCTGTTCATTAATCCAGATTATGTCTACGAACAGCTTTCTGACTTTGGCTCCCTTGTGACAGCCCTGGAAGCCTACGACGGTAACTTCCGCACTCAGGAATCCGACCTTGCCAGTCTCACCCGCGCGATTGACGCGTTGAGCTTGGATGAAAGCGGTAAGGACAAGCTGTTGTTTTACATCACCGGGCTGCCCACGGTGCAGGACGCGAAGAGCATCCAACTCCTATCTGCTATCGCGCGGGAAAAAAATATCAAGGTCATCATTTGGCTGGCTGGCGAAGCCTTTATCGCTAGCTATCCCCAGATTCCTTATATGCAGGACCTGGCGGAAAGCGGCGCTGGCAGTCTGCTCATCTTTTCTGGCAGCGAACCGCTCCCCGAAGCAGCTGCCTACCTAAGCAATTTGGGCAGGACCTATCTGGTGTCTTATCTTTCTCTTGCGCGGGATAGCGGGAACCAAAGCTTGGCGCTGAGCTTGCAGACGGAAAGTGAGATGCTCAGCTCAGCCAGCTCCAGATTTGAGGTGCAAGTGGAACCGCCAGCACTGAGCTTCATCAACATACCTGATTCACTTTCCCTGCAGATATCTCCCGAGGGCGCTCTGACCCCCTCGGAACTCCCGCTGGAAGTTCTGGTCGATTTCTTGGATGGGCATCCGCGGAATATTAGCTCCGCTCGTCTGCTGGTGAACGGTGCAGTAGTACAGGAGAACACCCAGCCGCCATTCAATAGTTTTGTCCTAAAGCTCGCGGATTATACTGGGCTGGAGCAGCTGAACTTGCTGGTTGTGATGGTCGACGCGTTGGGTTTGGAAGCCAGAACCGCGCCAGTAAAAATCGCCCTCACAACAACCACGGCTGAGGCAGCAGGCGGGTCTGGATTCCTGAAAAGCACCTGGTTCCTGGTCATCCTGGGAGCATTGCTGGCTGTTTTTTTTGCCCTGGTTATTCTGCCAGCCCTGCTGCACCGAAGGCGCAGGAACACGCCTGGCGCGCCTGCCGAAACGATTTTACCCGCGCCTACTGCCGCGCCCATCATTCTGGCAACGCTCACAAGACTGGATTCAGAAAACCTGCCTACGCCGGATAAACCCATCGCAATCACCCACGAGATTAGCATCCTGGGGCGCGACCCCGACTTGTGCAACCTGGTTTTGGAAGACCCGGCTGTGGAAGCAATGCACTGCCAGCTGCGCAGACTTTCCGATGGGGAATTCCGCCTCATGGATTTTCACAGCGCGGCGGGCAGCTGGGTCAATTACGCGCCTGTCGGAGTCAAAGGCATACAGCTCCAACACGGAGACCTGATTCAATTGGGTTCGCTCACCTTCCGCTTTGGCAGCGGCTCCCGCGTGGCGGCTTCTGAAAATAGCCAGCCCGGGAGGCAAACGCCCACCGGCGGTTCAGAAACAGAGTAAGCGCTCATATTTTTCATATTGCCCAAGAATGAAGCGTGATAATTGCCGGATTTTCGGCCGGAAGTTTGCTTGCCCGAAGGATTATTGTATGTTAGAATAGCTTCCCTACGGAGGGATGGCCGAGCGGCTAAAGGCGCCTGTCTTGAAAACAGGTATGGGGAAACCCATCGTGGGTTCGAATCCCA
>CAZPWL010000016.1:8702-22848 GCA_964590535.1 uncultured Anaerolineaceae bacterium | reverse complement strand
CCTGAGACGCAGACCAGCATGAAAACCCTTCTCCGCAGCTTCGGACGTATCCTGACTCTGGTCGGGCTGGCAAATCTTGCCTGGCTGCTGGTGAACTGGTGGACGGGCAAGCCAATCGGGCAGCTTCAGATTCTGGGGCTGCTGGTTTTGGTGCTGGGCCTCACCCTGCTGCGCGTGCGGCCGGACGAAAAGCCCATAAAAAAAAGCTTATCCCCCTCTCAACGCGAGGAGGAGAAACACAAACACAAATCCTGGATTGAAAGCGGAAAGAATTAGCATGTCCAAACTGACCAGCCTGAGCGAAGCTATCCACCAGCACGTGCACGACGGGGACCTTGTGTATGCCGCCGGCTTTACGCACCTGATTCCCTTTGCCGCCGGGCACGAAATCATCCGCCAGGGCCTGAAGAACCTCATCCTGGCGCGCGCCACCCCCGACTTGATTTACGACCAGATGGTGGCCGCTGGCTGCGCCCGCAAGGTGATTTTTTCGTACTCCGGCAACCCGGGCGTTGGCTCACTCAAGTGGCTGCGCGACGGCATGCAAAACGGCAGCCTGGAATGGGAGGAATACTCGCATTTCGGCATGATCAGCCGCCTGCAAGCGGGTGCCAGCGGGCTGCCCTTCATGCCCATGCGCCAGACCGGCGCCCTGGACCTTGAAAAAGCCAACCCGCTCTACCGCCGCGTCCAGGACCCATATGGGGGCGAGGATGTGGTGGTGGTGCCGGCGCTGCATCCGGACGTGGCCATTGTGCATGTCCAACGCGCCGATAACGAAGGCAACGCGCATATCTGGGGCATCCTGGGCGAGCAGCGCGAAGCCGCCTTTGCCGCCAAGCGCGTGATCCTGACCGCGGAGGAAATCGTGGACGCGGAGGTCATCCGCTCCGACCCCAACCGCACGCTCATCCCTTCGCTGGTGGTCAGCGCGGTGTGCCGCGTGCCCTGGTGCGCCCACCCCTCCTACACCCAGGGCTATTACGACCGCGACAACGACCTGTATCTGCGCTGGGAGGAAATCAGCAAGGATAAGGCCAGCATGCAAGCCTACCTGGATGAATGGGTCTACGGCGTAAAGGACCGGGAAGAATACCTGGCGAAGCTGGGCGCTGAAACGCGTGAGCGCCTGAAGCCGGGCTCGCGCCTGAGCGCGCCGGTCAACTATGGGAGCTACTGAGATGCCGGAACCCGAATATAACGCCACCGAATTGATGATAATCAACGCCGCGCGCCTGCTTAAGGACGGCGACCAGGTCTTTGTGGGCGTCGGCATCCCAAACCTGGCCTGCAACCTGGCCCGCCGCACGCACGCCCCCAACCTGCAGATGATTTACGAGGCGGGCGTCATTGGCGCCAGGCCAAACCGCTTGCCGCTTTCCATCGGCGACCCGACTCTGGTGAGCGGCGCGCTTTCAGTCTGCTCCATGTTCGAGGTGTTCTCGCTTTATCTGCAGCGCGGCAATATCGACGTGGGTTTTTTGGGCGGCGCGCAAATTGACCAGTTCGGCAACATCAACGCCACGGTCATCGGGGACTACCAACACCCCAAGGTGCGGCTGCCTGGTTCGGGCGGCTCGATGGAAATCGCCGCCTGGGCTAACCGCTGCTACATCATCACCCCGCATCAGCTCCGGCGCTTCCCTGCCCGGGTGGATTTTCACACCTCGGTGGGCTTTCTGGAAGGCGGGGACGCCCGCGCCAAAACTGGCGTGCGGGGTTCCGGCCCGCAGGCAGTGGTGACGAACCTGGGCATCCTCAAGCCGGACGCGAACGGCGAGTTGGTGCTGGCTGCCCTGCACCCGGGCTGCAGCTTTGAACAGGCGCAGGCGAACACCGGCTGGGTGCTGAAGCAAGCAGAAACGATGGAATACACCACCGCCCCGGGAGCGGAGGAACTGCGCATCTTACGGGAGGAATTGGACCCGCAAAGGATTTACATTTGATGGACGAAAAAAAGACACTTGAAATATTAAGCACCGTTCCGCTCACGGAAGCCCAGCAAAACCGCGTCAAAGCCCTGGGCAAACACATTCACCTGACAGCTGCCGCCAGCAAGTCTTTCGCGGACCTGCCAAAGGAAGCCTGGGAAAAAGCTGAAGTGCTCTTCGCGGACGGCAAGCAGCTGCCCGCGCGCGAACAGGTTCCCGCGCTAAAATGGATTCAAATCTCACTGGCCGGGGTGGACCGGGCGCTAAGACAATCGCTGGCCGCCGACCCGGGCATTGTGATCACATCCGCCAGCGGCACGATGATCAGCCAGATGGGGGAATACCTGCTGATGGCCTTGCTTATGCTCGGTCACAAGATGCCCGAGACGATTGCCCTGCAGCGCGAGAAAAAATGGGGCAGCAATGCCTCCAAATCCTTGCAGCCCAAAGAATTGCGCGGCAGTACCGTGGGGATTGTCGGTTATGGCTCCATCGGGCGCGAGCTGGCTCGCTTGCTCTATCCACTCGGCGTGACGGTTCTGGCAGCCAAACGCGACCTGATGAAGCTGGAGGACAGCGGCTATACGCCCCCTGGTTTGGGCGACCCATTGGGTAATTACTTCAAGCGTCTCTACCCGATTGAGGGCTTAAAGGGCATGCTGAAGGAGTGTGATTTTGTGGTGCTTACCCTGCCGCTGACCCCGGAAACTAAGCATCTCTTCTCCGCTGAAGTTTTCGAAGCGATGAAACCAGGCGCGTTCCTTGTGAACGTCTCCCGTGGGGATTTAATTGACGAGGTTGCGCTCGCGCAAGCCGTCAAGGCCGGCAAAGTGGGCGGCGCGGTGCTGGATGTGTTCTCGCAGGAACCCCTGCCCCCCGAAAGCCCCCTGTGGAGCCTGCCCGAGCTCATCATCACCCCGCACACCTCGGGCGCTTCCTCGCATCTGCTGGATGACGCGCTTGACCTCTTCATCGAGAACCTGAAGCGCTACCAGGAAGGCTTGCCCCTGCACAACCTCGTGGATATCAATCAGGGCTATTAGGATTGCCTCGACCTCAGACCGAGCCCGCGTTTTTTGGCGCGGGCTTTTTTATTTCATCAGGAGTGGCAGCGACAAGCGGAAACAGGCGGTATACGGCAGTGAGAATTCGCTGGAATTTCCAGGGCCGTCGATGGCGACCGCGGTAATATTTTGCCACTCAGCGTTGATGGCGACCGAAAAATGGCCGCTGCCGTCTGCCGTAGTGAGACCCTCATAGCTGCGGCCTTCGTCGTAAAGGTCTGAGAAAACCTGCACCCAACAGCCGGGGCAGGCAGTGCCGCTCACCTGGCTGCAGCTCGCGCTGAGGATGACGGGGCGGGAAATGTAATTATTGGCATCCCCCACCAACTGAATGCCTTTTCCGTAGTTGTTGAAAATCTGATTGCTCCACAGCAAATTATCGTCAGAGGTATCGCTTGTTCCGCTGCTGTTCTCCACGCGCACACCGGCGGAATCCTCCAGAACCCCATTTCCTGCAATTCGATTTGAGACAATCGCGTTACCCGGACTGTTGTTGATGTGAATGCCGTAAAAACCCTGGCTGTAAATGTTGTTGTTGCCAATCACATTTGCGCCAAGCGGCGCGTCCACCACCACAATTCCGCTCCAGCCGTTCCCCAGGACCACATTATTAAGTTCCGCGTCACTGTCGCTTCCAATGGTGTTTTGGTGAGCGCCGGCATAAAGCGCGATGCCGTGATGGGCGTTCGGGATGGGCGCCGAATACGCGGTGCCAATCCAGTTTTTTTGGACGATATTTGCCATGGTTAATGTGCCTGTAAGGCGCATACCGTCATCCCCGTTGCCAGAAATCCAGTTGTCGGTGACGCTGTTGTTACTGCTGTCGGCGAGAATCAAACCATGACCATCGTTGCCAAGGTCGAGCATCCGTCCGGTATCCATTCCAATGGTGTTTTCAAGAATTTGATTGGCGTTGGAACTTGATAGTGAAAGCCCGTTCCCCATATTGTTGCTGATGGCATTGCCCTGTAAAGTATTGGTGTCACTCCCCACCGCGCCAATACCATTGCCTTGATTTCTTCCCACCGTTGGAATGTAAGCTGGCTGCAGCCCAATAAGGTTGTTATCAATCACATTGTGGTCAGCACCGTCCAGATGAATCCCGTCCAACGCGTGCCCGCAAATCATATTGCCGTCGATATCATTTTCCTCAGAACCGCTTAGCAACGATACTCCATGACCGGTGGATGTAAAAATCTGATTGTTCAGGATGGCGTTTTTGTCTCCTTGAATGATGATGCCGGCACCCCGGCTGTTAAACCATCCCATTTCCATCACGATATTGTATTGAGATACGATGGTTAACAGGGCGGTTCCAGATGGTACTGAAGTGGTATGCTCAATAATTATTCCTGGCAGATTGGGGTGGCTGCCCGGTTGGGTCGTGCCGTCAATGACAACGCCGCTGGGGTCTTCAAGCATGGGCAAAACTAGCGTCAGGCGAATGAACCAGACCCCCAGGGGTGTGGAATACCCAGGGTCGCTGGTAGGGATGGCAAAGTGGATGAAGTCCTTGCCGGGGTTGCTGTTAGCGTCCAAAATGGCCTGGCGTAAAGAACCCGCGCCAGAGCTCGCGCTGTTGGTAACCGTGTAGATAACGCCAGCTTGCACAGGCTTTGGGAGGCCTACCGCAAGTAACAGGCTTAGTATCGTACAAATCACCCTTGTAATAGTTTTTTGTGTGTGCATGATTCCCTCCCGCGAATGTGAAAGGTAAAAATCGTTTGGACTCTACCTTCAGTATACAAGTTTTTTGACTAATGCCTAAGTCAGGGCATTAGAACATAATAGCTATGATAAAATTACGCTATGGACCTCTTTGACCATTCCCTATCGGACCAGCTTGCGCAGCACGCGCCCCTGGCCGCCCGCATGCGCCCAAAATCGCTGGATGAAATTATCGGTCAGGACCACATCATCGGGCCGGGTACCCTGCTGCGCCGCGCTATCGAGGCTGACCGATTGTTTTCTTCCATTATCTTTTACGGTCCCCCCGGCACCGGCAAGACTACCATCGCGCAGGTCATCTCCCACCTCACCCAGGCGGAGTTTGTCAGCCTCAGCGCGGTACTGGCCGGGGTCGCGGATTTGCGGGAAGTCATCAAGGACGCCACGGAGCGCCGCAGGTTGTACCGCACGCGCACCATCCTCTTTGTGGACGAGGTCCACCGCTGGAACAAAGCCCAGCAAGACGCTCTGCTCCCCCATGTGGAATCCGGCATGCTCACCCTCATCGGCGCGACCACGCAGAACCCTTACTTTGACGTCATCAAAGCTCTGGTCAGCCGCTCGCGCATCTTTGAGCTTAAGCCCCTGACCGAAGCCGATATTCTGACCCTCTTGAAGCGCTCCCTTTCAGACCCAATCAACGGCTACGGCGGCCGTAAAATTCATGTGGACGAAGACGCCCTGAAGCACCTGGCGCGCACTGCCGGTGGGGACGCGCGCAGCGCGCTGAACGCGCTTGAGCTGGCGGTGGAAACCACACCACTGCAAGACGCCGAGCTGCGCATCACGCTGGACGTCGCGCATGAATCCATCCAGAAGCGCTCGGTCATCTACGATAAGACTGACGACGCCCATTACGATACCATCTCGGCGTTTATCAAATCCGTGCGCGGCTCCGATCCTGACGCGGCGCTCTATTGGCTGGCGAAAATGCTGTATGCCGGCGAGGATCCGCGCTTCATCCTGCGCCGCCTGATTATCCTTGCCAGCGAGGACATCGGCCTGGCTGACCCTATGGGCATCCTGGTTGCCAGCGCGGCTGCCCAAAATTTTGAGTATATCGGGCTGCCCGAAGGCGTGTACCCGATTGTTGAGGCCACGCTCTACCTGGCCACCGCGCCAAAGTCCAACTCCGCTGGCGCGTACTTCAAGGCGCTGGAAGAGATTGAGAAGAACGGAGCCGGCCCGGTGCCCATCAACCTGATGGACCCCAGCCGGGACGCGAAAGGCTTCGGGCACGGCGCGGGATACGACTACCCCCACAGCCACCCCGGGCACTGGACCCCCCAGCAATACCTGCCGGACGGGGTGATGGGCACCCACTTCTACGAGCCTTCAGACCAGGGATACGAAGCCCAGGCCGCGGAAAGGGTGCGGCGCTGGCGCGAGGCGCAGGCAAAGGCATTGGGGGAAGAGAAGGACGGCAGGCCAGAAAGCTCTTGAATGCCTCCGGGCTGATAGTAGTCAGCCAAGCGATTTCAAGCAAAGCTGAGACTTGCTTGGCTGCGCCAATAATGACCAAAAGTTTGCGGACACATGGGGAGCAATTCCAACTAACAAAAAAGGACGCGGATAACCGCGTCCTTATCGGTAACGAGTCAGCTCAATCTTCCCGATAGCCTTCCAGCGCGCCCTCAATTCGCGCCATGACCTCATCGGTCAGCAGCGGCACCACGTCCACCGCTTTCATGTTCTCGCGCACCTGTTCCACCCGGCTGGCTCCCGTAATCACGGTGGAGACATTCGGGTTCTTGAGCACCCACGCCAGCGACATCTGCGCCAGGCTCACGCCCAAGCCCTCCGCCACCTCTGCCAGCCGGCGGGTGACCTCCAGCTTGGCAGGGTCCAACAGCCTGTCCTTCAGCCATCCGTAGCCTTCCAGCTGCGCGCGGCTGCCCTCAGGCACGGAGCCCTGGTTGTACTTGCCGGTCAGCAAACCCGATGCCAGCGGGCTCCAGATGGTTGTGCCGTAACCCAGTTCCTTGTAGAGAACGGCGTATTCTTTTTCAAAGCGCCGGCGGTGCAGCAGGTTGTATTGCGGCTGTTCCATGGAAGGCGGGCGCAGGCCATTCTGGCGCGCCACCTGGTTTGCCAGCAGTATTTCCGCCGCGGACCATTCCGAGGTACCCCAATAGAAGGCTTTTCCCTGCTGGATGACCTGGTTGAAAGCCCAAACGGTTTCCTCAACCGGGGTTTCGGGGTCGGGGCGATGCGCGAAGACAAAATCCACATACTCCAACCCAAGGCGCTTGAGCGCGTTGTTCACGCCTTCAATGATGTGCTTGTAATTGAGGCCAACATCGTTGGGTCCTTTGCCGCCCCAGAAGATTTTGGTTGAGACCAGGTACTGTTCGCGCGGCAAACCGATTTCCCGTAGCGCCTGCCCCATGATGATTTCTGACTGACCGCCCGCGTAGGCTTCCGCGTTATCAAAAAAGTTCACGCCGGATTCCCAGGCTGCTTCCAGGATTTCCCTGGCCGCGCGGACGTCCACCTGCTTGCCGTATGTGACCCAGGAACCAATGGATAATTCCGAAACTTTGATACCTGCTTTTCCAAGATGTCGATAATGCATTGTTTCCACTCCAATTTTTCTTTGATTATAGGCAATTTTTAGCGCCGGTGCCCAAAAAGCGTTAGACAAAGACAGAAGGCATCAGGAATAAGGCTGGAAACCACCAGAAAATTTACTGTTTTCTGAACCAGGGGAGCGGCCTGAAGCCTGAGCTGAAAGCTCTGATCGCTGAGCTAAGCCGTGAATCATTCAGCTTGAATCATTGACTCGGCTTTTACCCTGTGATAACATTTATTGCCTGAACCGCCCCTATCGTCTGGTGGCACGAGGACCGTGCCCTTAGCCCGCAGGGCGTATGCCAAAACCGGAAAAACGGCAGCGGCGGATTAACAAAGCAATACTTATTTTCATGCCCCCATCGTCTAGTGGCCCAGGACGCGGCCCTCTCAAGGCCAAAACCAGGATTCGAATTCCTGTGGGGGCACTTTCTTTTTAATACGCCATACCAGAGACCATTTTGTCTGGCAGCCAAAGGCGCGGCCCTTAGCCCGCAGGGCGTATGCCAAAACCAGGATTCGAATTCCTGTGGGGGCACTTTCTTTTTAATACGCCATACCGGAGACCATTTTGTCTGGCTGCCAAAGGCGCGGCCCTTATCCCGCAGGGCGTATGCCAAAACCAGGATTCGAATTCCTGTGGGGGCATTTTTGTTCAATTATTCTGAAATTTCAAGTCTTTATTATCAATGTTCGCCCAACCGTTGTATACTAAATGTAGTCCACACTCGTTTTTCACAGGCAAGCGCGCCTTTCTCAGCCATTAAAAGGGAAGCTAACCATCAGCAACTCAATTTATCAACTCAAGAAAGCTGCTTTATGTCCACCACCCAACGAGGAGCGAATTATATGTCTCACCAGCACATCACGCTAAAAAATCACAGCCGAACTACAATTCTGGGGGTTACGATGATTCTTCTACTCCTTCTCCTTGCGCTTCCGCAAGCAGGCCAGGCATCCCCTCCAAAACCCATCGTCTACATTGGTCTGATACCGGATACCGGCGGTATCGACGACAACTCTTTTAACGAAATGGCCGCCGCGGGTCTCGCGCAGGCGGAAACCGATTTTGGCGTGGTTGGGACGATTTACCCCACCAGCCCTGAAAACGACTACCCAACCCAAATTGCGGCATGTGTCGCCGGTGGGAATGCGCTTTGCATCACGGTCGGTTATTCCATGACGGATGCAACGCTCGCGGCCGCTGTCGCAAACCCGGAGGTGAATTTTGCCATTGTGGACGCCAGTTGGGAAACTTACCCGGATAATCTGCGCGGCATCACATTCAACTCGGCTCAGGTTGGTTACCTGGCTGGCACACTGGCAGGTTTAATGAGCGCCAGCAACGTCATTGGGGCTATTGGCGGATTTCCGATCCCCCCAGTTAACGATTTTATGTTCCCCTACCAATATGGCGCGCAGTGGGCGGACCCCCAGGTGCAGGTTCTTCTGGAATATGCCTATAACTTTATGGATCCCGACCTTGGGGCTCAGATGGCAGAAGACCAAATCGCCCGCGGCGCGGATGTTATTTTTGCGGTAGCTGGTCCTACCGGGCTTGGGGTAAACATCACGACTGCCCAGGCTGGCAAATGGACTATCGGCGTGGATGTGGACGTCTACTACACCTTTTTTGGCGGCGGAGCTGTGGACGGACATGAGTACTTGCTCACCAGCGCCTTGAAACGGGTGGATATGGCGGTTTACCACACCATTGAAGATATCGTGGATGCCACTTTTACATCCGGCACGATGGTTAACGACCTGGCGAATGAAGGCGTTGGGCTGGCACCCTATCACGACGCCGCGGCATCCATCCCGCAAGCTGTGCAGGACCAGGTGGCAGCCGTCGCGCAGAGCATTATGAACGGCGGAACTGACGTCTGGGAGCCTTTCTATAAATATACCGTCGCCCTGCCTATCGCGATGAAGTAAGCGTAATTGCTTTATGGCTAAAGGACGCGGGGCAAATTTCCGCGTCCTTTTTACTGCGCCTCAAGCCTCACCCAGCCCCTGATCGGCTGCTTTTGAGTCAGACCGCCTGTTGCGCTCACTTTTACCATAACGTTCCTGGAAAACAAGCCCAACAGAAGGGTTTCGGGTAAAATTTATTCATAGCCGACCGCGCAACCATGACAAACAACTCCTCTGAAACACTCACTTACCCCCGCCGCAGAACCGCCCGCGCGCTGCTGCGCGGCGGCGCAAGGCTGCTCATCGCGCTGCTCACCCGCCTAAAAGTCCGTGGGATGCAGAACTTTCCGCGCGGTGGTCCGGTCATCCTGGCTGGCAACCACGTAGGCGTGATGGAAGCAGTGCTAATGGCGGCGCTCTCACCGCGCCAGGTGGAATTCCTGGGCACCGGCGATATCCCCTTTGACCCGAATTATGCCCGCGTGGTGGATGCTTATGGACTGATCCCCATCAACCGCGGCAACCTGGACCGCGACGCGATCAAAAAATCGGTGGACGTCCTTCGGCAGGGCGGCGTGCTCGGAATTTTCCCTGAAGGCGGCATCTGGGACCCCGCCCACATGGAAGCTCAGCTGGGAGTGGCGCTCATCAGCCAGCGCGCGAACGCGCCGGTGCTGCCGATTGGCTTTGGCGGTATGCGCGGCGCGCTGGGGAACGCGTTAAAGTTCAGGCGCCCCCAGTTGGAAATGCAAGTGGGCGAGATAATCCCTCCCGCCCAGGTCCCCACCAACGCGGAACGCCGACAGAGCCTGCAAGATTACGCCAGCCTGGTACTGCAGCGCATCACGGCGCTCATCCCAGCCTCCGAAAGGACAAACCTGCCAGAAGCCGTGGAATACGCGTTCACGCTGGAACCCATTAACCCAGGCCCTAACGCCCTCCCCAACCTCATACCGGAAAGCGGGCGGGCATTCGCGCATCTGCTTTTCTCGCCTGTGCTGCTGGACGCGCTGCGCCGCAACCTGAAGCTGCAAGTCGGCGTATGGATTGACCCGCCTGCCGCTGTCCCAAACAGCGAATTTGTCACTGCGCTTTCTGATGTGCTGGAATATCTCGAACGTAATCCGGGCTTCTTTACCTACCGCTTCGGCGTACCGGAAGGCTTAGCCTTGGGCACCGCGCTGACAGAGCTGCGCGGCATTCTTGGCAGCGTGCGCGGCTGCGGTCAAACGCTGCGTCTGGAAGCAAGCTCCCAGGCGCGCTTCGCGGTCGGGAAGAGCGAAGAAAAATCTCTCAGTTTCGTCATCGTTCCCTGAAATCTAACAAATCAGTCCTGGGCGGGGTGAATGTCCTTCACATTCAGCTGCAGGGTTTTCCTGCCCATATAGCTGTTTAGCTCGAAAGTGTAGGCGATATCAATGCTGTCCGGCAGCTGATTAAGCCAGTAACCCTGCTTGAAGGCAATCGCGTCAAAGGCGTTCTTTCCAGCCTGCAGTGTCAACTTGAGATGCTGCCCATCCCCAACCGTGCGAGCGCCGACAAGGCGAAGCCCGCGGCTGCAAAAGAGCGCTTCGGGGTTCTCACGTCCGGTCGGCTCCAGTTTTTCCATCGCTTCAAACACTTGCGGCACAAACTCCGGGCGCATATGCTCCAAACGAATTTCCCGGTCAATCCCCAGCACAGGCACCATATCAACGCCTCTCAGCGTTTCCCGCGCGATTTCATTCAAGCGCGCCATCAGTTCCGGCGCTTTTTCAAGGCTGACCGTAAGGCCGGCTGCCATGGAATGCCCGCCATACCGCAAGAGCAAATCCGCGCACGCGTCCAGCGCGCTGGTGATATTAAACTCCGGTATTGACCGGCAGGAAGCCACGATGCTGGTCTCATTTTGCGCGCCGATAATCGCCGGGCGGTAGAGCTGCTCCGCTACGCGCGACGCCGCCAAACCAACCACGCCTTCGTTAAAATCCGGCGACGCGGCAAAAATCACCGGGCTGTCCGGGTCCGCCTGCAAAGCAAGCTGAACAGCTTGTTCCTGCACGCGCAAGGTCATGTCCTTGCGCTGGGCATTCTGCGCGTCCAACTGTTGGGCCAGCATGCCCGCATTAAAGACATCCGTAGCGGTAAGCAGCTCAAAGGCAGCCATAGCGGAATCAAGCCGTCCAGCCGCGTTCAGGCGCGGACCCAGCCCAAAGCCGATGTTGCCCGCATTGATGCTTTCGAGTTTA
The DNA here is from genome assembly GCA_964590535.1 of uncultured Anaerolineaceae bacterium. Lineage (GTDB taxonomy): Bacteria > Chloroflexota > Anaerolineae > Anaerolineales > Anaerolineaceae > Mesolinea. The sequence continues at coordinate 11,412 of CAZPWL010000016.1, read as the reverse complement.
ATACCGGAGACCTGGGCAAGCGAATACAAGCCCTGGCGCCTGGTATCACGCATCTGGTCCAGCCCAGCCCGTACCAGCGCGCGATTTTCACCGTTTATCGGTGCGATGTCCGCTACCGTCCCCAGCGCTACCAGGTCCAGCCAGTCCCGCGCATCCATTCCCGTCTGCGGGTACTTGCGCAGGTAAGCCTCGGCAATTTTATACGCCAACCCGACCCCCGCAAGCTGCTTGTAGGGGTAAGGGTCGCCCGCCTGGCGGGTGTTAATCACCGCATCCGCCGGGGGCAGCTGCGCGCCGGGCTGATGGTGGTCGCTCAGAATAACGCGCATACCCAGGTCCTTTGCCAGCGCGATTTCCGCGATGGACCGGATGCCGCAGTCCACTGTAATCATCAAGGCAACGCCCTCGCGGTGCAGCTGTTCGACCGCGTCCAGGTTCAAACCGTAACCCTCATCAAAACGGCTGGGGATGTATACACGCGGTGTGCTGCCCAAGCGCGTGAGGAACTCGTAAAGCAGCGCGCTGGAAGTCACCCCATCCACGTCATAATCGCCGTAGATGGCAATCAGAGCTTTTGCCTCGAGCGTTTGCTTCAGAATTTCCACCGCGGAAGCCATGTCTTTGATTAGAAATGGGTCAGTATCTGTCCCAGGGGCACAGTCCACAAAGGCGCGCGCCGACTCGGAATCTGTGATGCCGCGGTTGTAAAGCAGCTGCCGCAGCAGGCTGGGAACGAAGTCCAATTCGGTGCTGATGCCGGGCGGTATAAGCGGTGAGACAAGCCAGCGTTTTTGAGTCGGGTGAACGGTCGAGTTTTCCATAGCACATCCTGAAAGTTTTGTGGGTTTATTGTACCCGGTTCATTGCTGCCAAAGCTTGAAAGGTTTATCTCCAACCTGACTCCTGGAGTATTAATGCATGGCGAGCCTGGAAAAGGATGTACAATTGTGCGTATGGAAAACAAAAAAAGCATCTTCCCCTTCTTCAAATCCGCAGAGAAAAGCGACTTCGTCATCGCAGATGGCGTGGAACGGGCTAAACGCAACGGACGCCAGCTCGTCGCGCTGGAATCCGCACTGATAACCCACGGCGTTCCCTGGCCGGAAAACCTGAACATCGCTCGCGCGCTGGAACAGGCTGTACGGGATAACGGCGCTTACCCCGCTACGATCGCCGTTCAGCAAGGTCAGCTGCGCGTTGGCTTAGATGCAGCCCAGCTGGAAACACTGGCAGGCGCGCGCGACGCGCGCAAGTGCAGCCTATGGGACCTGGGCGGCGCCCTTGTGCGCGGCAGTTCTGCCGGCACCACCGTCGCCTCCACGCTCTACGCAGCCGAGCGCGCTGGCATTAAAGTGATGGCAACCGGTGGAATTGGCGGCGTGCACCGCGGCGGGGCTTACGACGTCTCCACGGACCTGCTGCAGCTTTCCCGCTCACAGGTCGTCGTGGTTTGCTCGGGCGCCAAAGCCATTCTGAACCTGCCCGCCACGCTGGAAATGTTGGAAAGCTCCGGCATACCGGTGATTGGCTATCAGACGGATGACTTTCCCGGTTTTTACTCCCGTGAAAGCGGTCTAAAAACCCCACTGCGCGCGGAGACGCCCCAGGAAGCGGCAAATATCGCCAACGCGCATTGGAAGCTGGGCTTCCATACCAGTGTGCTGGTGGTCGTTCCCCCGCCAGCGGAAAGCGCCCTGCCGCGCGAACAGATTGAGGCCGTCATAACCGAAGCGCTCCAGCAGGCTGAAGCAGAAGGCGTGCGCGGCAGCGCCGTTACCCCTTATTTGCTCTCGAAAATCAGCGAGCTTTCCGGCGGGGAGAGCTTGCGCACAAACCTGGCGCTGCTGACCAACAATGCCAGAATTGCCGCGCAAATTGCCGTCGCGCTGCCTCAGGATAAGACGGAGTGGCGTTACATCTAAGCGCGCTTCGAGGTTGTGGTTAAGGAACAATTACATAAGCTCCTTCGCATCAAGCGGGGAGCTTTTTAATTTGCTGGGTTGTCTACGGGCGTGTTGTCGCGGAAGGCCGCGGCGTGGAAGACGGCCGCGGGGTATTGGTCGGAACCGGAGTGCGGGTCGGGACCGGCGTGCGCGTTGAGGTTGGAGTATTGGTCGGCGTGCGGGTAAAGGTGGGGCTGGGCGTCAGCGTGGGGGTAGGCGGGTTGCCGCTCACGCTGAAGTAGCCGGACATCAACCACTCACTCCCCAGGAAAAATTGCACCTGGTAATCCCCAGGCAGCCACTCCTCAACGGGCAGGCTCAGGCTGGTCAGGGCATAGCCGCCCGAACCGCCTTCCCAACGGCCGGTATCCAGCTTGAGTAGGGTGGTTCCCCGGTACCACATTTCCGTCCACTGTACGCCGTCCTTCATAAAATTATAGCTATAGGTGCCGTAGATAACGCTGAGCGGGTTTTCAAAAGTCGCCGCCGGCTCGACGGGTTGGTAGTTTTCGTCCACTTCCGCAGCGAATACCAGGGCACTAAACACAGAGTTGGCATCCGGCGTCACGATGGACTCAAATTGGTCTGCAAGGTCCTGCGGGATAGCGGGCGTGTTGGTAATGGAGGGCGTGTTGGTGATGGTGGGGGTCAGCGTCAGGCTGGGGGTAAGCGTGATGGTAGGGGTCTGGGTGATGGTGGGCGTAAGCGAAGGGGTCAGCGTGGGCGGGAAGTAGCGGTATGCCAGGTTCTCCCCCCAACGGAAGCTG
>CAZPWL010000016.1:3434-8692 GCA_964590535.1 uncultured Anaerolineaceae bacterium | reverse complement strand
GCTGGCAAAGGCAAAGAAAGTCATCGCCAGCGCGGCGATGACCAGGCTGGTGGCTTGTTCAAAGAGTTTGCGGCGTTTGAAGAAAAAAGGAATGCGCTTGCCGCGCCGGATATGCCTGGCGGCGCTGATAGCCAGCCAAACCGCGCCAATCGCGGTCAGAATACCCAAAGTGAGGACAGTTGAACGGATATCCATGGACATTTTTTCGCCCCACTGGATTATAGCAGTATCAAGGAGAATGCGTTGGGGTGAAGCCTCAGAGGTTCCAAATCTTGAGGAACGCGTCGGCATAGGACAGCAAGAGGGCGGACGGGCAGATTGCCGCACCGTTTTGCCTGGGGTAAGGCTCTCGGTAGCTTAGCGCGTCATGGCAAAACGGTTCGCAATGACGAATCCTTGCCTATCATCCTGAGCGCAGCGAAGGATCTGTCTGTACTCTTTCGCCTCTCATCTCCAACCAGTCCGGTATCTACGCATAAATTCATCAACTGCGGAATTATTCGCTGCGACCTGTACCTCACAGGGTATCACAACGATACCCCACCACCAGCCGCAGCCCTAAGCACTGAGCAGGCTCTGGTACGGCTCCGCGAAGAGCGCTGGCGTGCCACCGGTGTGCCAGAAGAGCACCGTCTCATCCTTGCGGAAAAAACCGGTTCGAATCAGGTCGAGCAAGCCAGCCGCCGCCCGACCTGTATAGACCGGGTCCAACAGAATGCCATCGGCGCGCGCGAATCCGCGGATAGCCTCAATCTCAGCCGGCTGCAGTACGCCATAGCCTGCCCGGCAGTAGCTGTCATTTACCAGAATCTCTTCTGCCGCAATTGAAAGCCTTTCCCCATTGAGGGCGGCGGCTTCTTTCACCAGAGCGGCGACGCGTTTTTGCAGGCTTTGCGCGGTTTCGTCCACGCTAATTCCCAAAATCCTGCCGCGAAAGCCCGTTTGCCTGCCGCCCAGCACCAAGCCAGCCTGCGTTCCGCCCGATGAACTGGCAAACACAATCCAATCCGGCTCGACTTTCTGTTCTGCCAGCTCGCGCATTGCCTGGGCGTATCCCTGGGCGCCCAACGCGTTCGAGCCGCCGTAAGGGATCAGGTAAGGCGCTCGCCCTTCTGCCTGCGCGCGCTCAAATTGCTCCCGCAAGGCAAGGTCGCGTCGGGCTTTGGGCGCAAAGACGAGCTGCGCGCCGCTCAGCGCGTCCAACAACAGGTTGCCCTGGCGTGTACCCGGGTCATCCCCCGCCAGCACAAGCAGGCAGCCGAGCCCAAGACGGGCCGCGGCAGCCGCCACCTGGCGGCAGTGGTTGGACTGCGGCGCGCCGGTGCTGATGAGCATGCGCGCGCCTCTTTCAAGCGCGTCGGCAGCCAGAAATTCAAGTTTACGCGTTTTATTACCGCCCATACCCAGCCCGGTCAGGTCGTCGCGCTTGATCAACAGTTGGGGTCCGTCCAGCAAGCGCGTGAGACCCGGCAGTTTTTCAACAGGGGTGGGCAGATGTGCCAGGCTAATGCGTTTTATCACAGGGAGACCTTCTTCCGGTTCTGGGCTTTCCCGCGCGCGCGCAGCAGGTTTAAAAGCCTGGGCAGGGCGCGCGTGTACAGCCGGTAGAGCGCGGGGCGGCTGGGATAATCCCAGGCGCCCAGGTGGCGCAGCGTGACGCCGTTAAAGCCTTCCTTAAAGCGGTAAACACCCCACAGAGAGTCGCTTTGGTCAAAGACATCCGGCGCGCCCCACATATCGTAAGCGCGGCAGCCCAGCGATTTGGAAATCCGGATAGCTTCCCACTGCAGCAGATAGTTGGGCATCAGTTCGCGCGCCTGCTCCAAGGACATGCCGAACATGTAGCGGCTGACCCCGGCAAAGTGGAATACGATCAGGCCGGCAAGCGCCTGCCCATCCACTTCGGCAATCAGCGGTACGGCTTTGCCAGCGCGCATGAAGTCTCCCCACAGTTTCAGGTAATAAGCTTCGTGGCGGATAACAAAATCGTCCCGCACGGCTGTGGCGGCGTACATCGCGTAGAGAGAAGGCAGGTCGCTTTCCTGCCCCGCGCGAACGCGCACACCCTTGCGTTCCGCCAGGCGGATGTTGTAGCGCGTCTTCTGCTTCATTGCCGCCAGGATTTCATCCTCGCTCCGCGCCAGGTCAATCATGACGGTATTGCGAAATTGGATCTGGTCATCGGAAAAAACCCAGCCGCGGCGCCCAAGGTTCTGCCGAAAAGCCTGCCCGCCAGCGTTTTCCAGCGCGTCCGCGGCGCCGGGCACCCCTCGCCCAAGCTCCAGGTCCGGGTCAATCTTGATGAAGGCAGCCCGTCGTTTTGCAGCCAGTGCTTGCAGGTCGTCCAGGACGCGTGCCACAAGCCCTTCATTTTGCCAATCCAGGGTTGGGCCTTTCGGGCAGTAGAGCACTTCCAGGCGCAGCCCGGGCAGCCCCAAATTCATTTGCCGGCTGAGCACCAGCGCGGCGGCAACTATTTTCCCATCTTCATCCCACGCGTAATGCAGCGGGGTCCAGCCGTTCTGGATTTTATTCTGCCCCCATTCATAAGTCTGCAGCAGGTGCGGCGCGGGCAAGCGCAGAAGCAGCTCATTCCAGTCCCGCGCGGAGTTCAGCTCAAGAAGCCGCATCCAGACCTGCCTGTTTTTGCGCGCGGTAAATTTGATACGCTTTGTAGATGAGCGGACGGTACACCTTGATGTACGCCGGGGCGGAACGCGCCACCACCCCGCCAAAACCGCGTTTAAAGCGGTACACACCCCACAGTCCATCTGTGCGGGTGGTAAAGTCTCTTTCCAATACGTCCTCATCCTCGTCCGGGATGCCCCACAGGTCGTAGCTCTGTGCGCCGTGTGCCTTAGCCCAACGCATGGCTTCCCATTGCAGTAGGTAAGTCGGCATCAGGTTGCGGCTCTCGTCATCCGAGGCGCCATAAAAGTACCAGGCTCTTTCCCGGTGCAGGAAAACCATCAGGTAAGCCAGCGCCTGATTATCCAGGTGGGCTTCCAGCAGCGCGCACTTGCCGCGCGGTTCAAACACATTAAAGGCATGCTGATAATACGAAATGTCATGCAGGGCAAAGCCGTCGCGCTTTGCTGTAGTCTGCATCATGCGGTAAAAGCCGCGCAATTCGCTGCTCAGGCGTACTTGCACGCCTTTCTTTTCCGCCAAGCGGATGTTGTAGCGCGTTTTTTGCTTCATCGCGGCCAACAGTTCTTCCTCCGTGCGGGCAAGGTCAATCAGAATGGTTCGGCGCGGTTGGATACTGTGCTCTTCCCGTCTGAAATCCGCGAAGGACCTCTGCAGGAGTTCTTCCGGCAGCGGCTCCAGTAAATCTGGTTCCACCTGCAAGAAAACGGCTTTGCGGGCGCGGCAAAGCTGGTCAATCTGAGGAACAAGCGCTTCCCAGTTTGCGCCGACCGGCCCTTTAGGCAGATAGGCGATGCTCAGACCCAAGGGCAGGGAGCGAAACAGGATTTGCGCGCAGGCATCCTCCGAATGCACCCGCGCCGAGGACCAGCCGAAAGGCGCCTTAAATTCAGCCCAGCCAGCTGTCTGCAGCAAATGAGCCTGCGGGAAGCTTTCCAAAAGCTCATCCCAGCCTGCATCTTCCAGGTATGCGTGTCGCATCAGGTTCTAGCGCCCCTTGAACCCAAGCACTGAACCGAAGGTGCGCAGAATGATTGTGATGTCCATCAGCAGATTGGCATGCTCAATGTAATACAGGTCGTATTCCAACTTTACGGCGGTTTCTTCGATTGTCTCGGCATACTGCTGGTGGATTTGCGCCCATCCGGTCACACCGGGTTTGACCAGCATGCGGGCGCGGTAAAAGGGAACTTCCCGCTGAAACACCGCTACCAGTTCACTGCGTTCGGACCGCGGACCTACCCAGCTCATTTCGCCTTTGAGCACATTAATCACTTGCGGAAGCTCATCCAGGTGAACTTTTCGGAGCAACCTCCCCAATCGGGTGATGCGCATATCGTTTAACGAAGTAACCAGGGCTTCCTTTTCCATGTCCGCTTTGTTTTTCATGGTGCGGAATTTGTAAATTCTGTACGGCTCGCCGCCGCGTCCCAGCCGTTCCTGGCTGTACATCACCGGTTTACCGGAATCAATCAGAATCATGATCGCGAGAATTGGGAAAAGCGCGATCAAAAACACCAGCGCGACCAGCGTAAGGATTAAATCCAGGAAGCGCTTCAACATGCGGTAAATTCCGCCCAAAGGCGCGCGGTCCACAAAGGAACGCACCACCCACTCAGAATCCAGCAGGTCAATCGGCACGCGCCCGAGCAGTTCTTCATAGACTTCCGCCATGGTGGAAATCTGCAGTCCTTTTTCCTGCGCTGTCAGCAGATTCTGGAACATGCCGTGGTTCATCTGCCCCGAGATCGCCAAAATCAAATCGGTGACAGCCAATTCCTTCGCCAGCGTGAGCAGTTGGGAATGATCGCCCAGAATCTTGTAATTGCGGATTTGCGCGCCCAACTTTTCGGGGTCATCGTCAATCAACCCCAATAAGTTGTACGGCGGCTGCGCCAGGTCTGCTATGATGTTTACCAGGGTGCTGCCGGCTTTGCCGGCGCCAATGATCAGCAGCCGGCGGGAGCGGGTTACCACAGAAAATATCCTGACGTAAATCACGCGCCAAATGAGGGTGAGAAGCGAGACAAACACGATGAAGTACGCGACTCCGCGCCGCGGCAGCGTCCGCGGCGGCATGGCAAAGTACACAATCAGGTAGAGCACAGAGGCAACGATGATTGCCAACCCGATGGATTTCAGGGTGAGCTTCAGGCTGCCGGCCTTATTCAGGTCGTAGTTATCCACCATCAAGGCAATCCAGATGATTGGCAGCAAATAGAACCAGGGTTCCGGGCGCGTGCGCAGGAACTCCATCGAGAAGTTCATCCAGGCGTCGCCGGTTGACCACAGATACAGCGCGATGAAAAGCGCCAGCACCGCCGCGGTAACATCACCCAAAATGAGGATGAGCCTATGCTCCGATGGTTGTAAACGCAAGCGTGGTGTACCGTTTTTTTCCTGCATCTTTACATGCTCCTGCGCTTAATTGGCGTTTTCAAGGCTAAGCCAGCCAGCAAACCAGCGCCCCAACAAAAGTGCATGGTGGCCGCTGCCAGCGGGAAACCGATGGATAGCGCGTAATCCTTTTTCTGTGCTGCAAGTTGGATGCCCGCGGCGGCCAGTACCGCCAAATAGAACAAGGCAGCACCCAGAAACGCGAACACGGC
>CAZPWL010000016.1:0-3424 GCA_964590535.1 uncultured Anaerolineaceae bacterium | reverse complement strand
CCAGAATATGCCCAGCGCTAAAAGCAGCGCCATCCCAAGCACAAACAGCGGTGGCAGCGCCTGCCTGAGGCGCAGGGAACCTGGATAGCGCTTGAGCATCTGGGCTTTCCAAAAGCCGTAGCGCCAATACTGGCTTGCCAATTCCTTCAGGTTTCGGCGGGCAAAGTACACGCAGCGGATTTGCGGGTCTAACCAGATTTTGCCGCCAGCTTGTCGCACGCGCGTGTTGAACTCGTAGTCCTCATTGCTAAGCAGGGATTCGTCATAAAGCCCCACCCGCTGTACCAATTCGCGTCTGAAGGCACCGAAGGGAACGGTATCCACGTAGCCGGCTTGTTTGCTGTAGCGGTACTGCGCATCCCCTACTGCCAGCGGGTGCGCGGCAGCAGCGGCAATGGACCGGGCAGCCCAGGTGTTCTCCTGCGGCTGGATTTCCCATACGCCGCCAACCACATCCGCGATACCCTCCATCAGCGCGGCGTGACAGCGTTCTATATATTCCTCATGCGGTACAGAGTGCGCGTCCAGCCGCAGAAGCAGCTCACCCTCCGCTTCTCGTATACCTGCATTTACCGCAGCCGGAATGTTTCGTTTGGGATTGTCTACCACTCTCAGGCGCAAATCCGAATGAGACGCCTGAAATTCGGCGATAACTGCCCGGGTGCGGTCGTTGGACATGCCATCAGCGATAATAATTTCCAGGGCTTCGCTCGGGAAGCTCTGCCTCATTAACGCTTCCAACAGAAGGTGGATGGTGCGTTCTTCGTTGCGACAGGGGATGATGACTGAGACTTTTGGCGGCATTGCTGGTGGATTGTTGGTAGCGTTGAAAACAGGTCCCGCTTAGGAAAGCTGGGGGGATACCGCAATAGCTTCAATTTCTACCTGCCCGCCTTTGGGCAGGGCTGCCACCTGGATGGCGGAGCGTGCCGGGAAATCCTGAGTGAAGAATTCAGAATAAACGGCATTCACAAGCGCGAAATCAGCCATGTCCTTTAAAAAGACAGTGGTCTTGACCACGCTGCTCAGGTCGGTCCCGGCAGCCTCCAAAACCGCGCTGAGGTTGCGCAGCGCCTGGCGGGCTTGGGCTTCCACGCCTTCCAGCAGGTTCCCACTGTCGGGGTCAATGCCGAGCTGTCCGGAAACAAATACAAATCCCCGGCAGGCAATCGCGGCAGAGTACGGACCAATAGCTTTTGGGGCGCGGACCGCTGTCACGACCTGTTTGGACGCCTGGGTTGAATTCATCAGAGTACCTCTTTCATGCTTGAGTTATCGGTGACCTATTATAACATCCCATTTTTAGGGAGCCTCGCAGCGAAGCAGCATGAGCGCTCAGGGCTGCCAGTCGCCTATGTCCTTCCAGCAGTGGTCCAGATGCTCCGCCATCACGTCCTTCAACTTGCGCCGGATGGTGGTACGGACCGCCCACATCAGGTCAAGGCCGCCCATCGCGTTCAGCCGGCGTCCGATGTCCTTGGCCTGGCGATGGTGGCATTGGTGGTCAAAAGGTCCTCCCGGGACCACCGAAAGAAAGTCATCCTGCTTGCCGATAACAATCAGTTTATTAATTAATTCTTTCACTTCCTGTTTTTGGCTCGCGGGCAACATGCGGATAGCTTCTTCACCAAAAAGGCTGTCAATCAGACTCATGGAATGCTCCAATCCTGTACTTGCATTAATTATATCCGAGATGAGCAGGGAATATTGACTTGCCGCGGGGTGTGCATCCTCGCTCCTGCGGGAGAGAGCCCGGGGAGCCGCGCCCAGCTTGTAGTGTATTGCGGCCTTATGGTACAATTTATTCGCGCTTTAAGAAAGTTTTGCTTTCAAAGCGTAATTTGGTTTTACAGTCGGTTATTCATTCAAAAGGAAATAAGATGCCAATATCGTATTTGACACGCGAGGGATTTGAAAAACTACAGGCGGAACTGGACGAACTCCGGAATAACCGTCGTAAAGAAATTGCCGTTCGGCTGCAGGAAGCCATGGAAGACGGCGAGCTGATTGAAAACGCCGAATACGAGGACGCGAAAAATGAACAGGCCTTCGTGGAAGGGCGTATCAAGGATCTGGATTTACTCCTGGCTACTGCGCGCATCATTGACGAAGGTGAAAACGAACAGGGCTTTATCCAGGTTGGCACCACGGTGACCTTACAGGAGGATGGGTACGACCCGGAAACCTATATGATTGTTGGCCCGGCGGAAGCCGACCCGCTGCTTGGCAGGATTTCGAACGAGTCCCCGATTGGGCGCGCCCTGATCAACCATAAGGTGGGCGAGACCGTCAAGGTCGATGCCCCTGGTGGGAACTATTCGGTATTAATCATCAAGACCAGCTGATAATGACAAACCGTAATACCCCACCAGCAAACTGGTGGGGTATATTTTAATCCGAAGGATTATGCCCATGCTGCAAGATAACTTTTCTGAACTTGAAAACATCCGCCTCGAAAAAATGCTGCGTTTACGCGCGGAGGGCATAGAACCCTACCCAACCATGACCAAGCGAAACGCCTCCACCGCCGCGGCTGTGCAGGCTTTTGAGACCGCGGAAGCCGCCGGCAGCAGTGAAGAAATCAAGGTAGTTTTGGCCGGCCGGCTGCGCGCCATCCGCAATATGGGCAAGCTCAGCTTCGCGCACATTGAAGACCGCGACGGTAAAGTGCAGCTCCTTTTCCGCGTGGATGAGATTGGTGAAGAGCTCTTGCAAGCTTTCTCGCGCGATTTTGACCTGGGCGATTTCATCGAAGCCGAAGGCACGATGTTCCGCACGCGCCGCGGCGAGGTAACCTTGCTGGTCAAATCCTACCGGATGCTTGCCAAAGCGCTGCTGCAGCTGCCTGCCGATAAGGACGAAGTGGTAGACGGGAAAACCGTGCGCCACGCTACCCTTACCGACCCCGAAACGCGCTTCCGTCAACGTTACGTGGACCTGGCAGTCAACCCCGAAGTCCGCGAAATCTTCCGCGTGCGTACGGCCGCGGTCAGCGTCTTGCGGAAATTCCTGGATGAGCTCGGCTTTTTGGAAGTCGAAACACCCATTCTGCAACCGATTTACGGCGGCGCGGCAGCCCGTCCTTTCGTGACGCACCATAACGAACTCGACCAGGACCTATTCCTGCGCATCAGCTTCGAACTGTACCTCAAACGTCTGCTTGTGGGCGGCCTGGAGCGCGTCTATGAAATCGGGCGCGACTTCCGCAATGAAGGCGTTTCGTACAAACATAACCCTGAGTTCACCCAGCTGGAGTTCTACATGGCATACGCGGACTACCGCGATATTATGGAAATTACCGAGCAGATGGTTTCCAGCGTGGCGCAGCAGGTATTGGGAACCCAAATTATTCATTTTGATGGGCACGAAATCAACCTGACCCCACCCTGGAAACGCCTGGAAATTCGGCAGGGCTTGCTGGACC
>CAZPWL010000015.1:19306-23396 GCA_964590535.1 uncultured Anaerolineaceae bacterium | reverse complement strand
TAAAGCCGGCTTGCCTGGCAGCGGACGCGACCGCCAGCATCCCGCGCACATGCCGCACCGAGCCGTCCAGCGAGAGCTCCCCGATGACCAGCGCGCCTTCGATTTGTTCCTGGCTCACCTGTTCGCCAGCAATCAATACGCCCAGTGCGATTGGCAAATCGAAAGACGGGCCTTCTTTGCGCACGGAGGCTGGCGCGAGGTTGACCGTGAGGGGTTTGCGAGGATATGCCAGGTCGGCGTTTTTAATCGCGGAAAAGACCCGCTCGCGGCTTTCTTTCACGGCCTCGTCGGGCAGCCCTACGATGGCCATGTGGGGCAAGCCCTGCCCAAAATCGACCTCAATGTCGATGATGACCCCGTCCAAGCCGATTACCGCGCAGGAAAAAACGTGTGCGAGCATGGCACAAGTTTAGAGGCAATAATGCTAAAAGTCAACGATGTATTTCACATATATCGAGTTCTGATTGTGTAGAGCCATCTTCTCGCACTTACCTATTGGTTAGCGGAAAGGACGAAAACAAGGATTGGAGAATTGCGAAGCTGCCTTTTTTGTGGGTTCTACCCGTCTGGGATAAAAAACAACGACACTAATATCTTCGTCCGCGCTGATTAATTCCATAACGGAATAAAAAGATGAAGAAATCGAATTGCTTTGGCTCAAAGCGAAACCTATAATCAAATCACACACGAAATTCCCGGCAAGATTGTTTTTTTGTGCGGACGATTTGATTCTTATACAGATTTAACGCTTTCTGGAAAGAAACATCAGGCCTTGCTTGGCTGGGAATTTTGTTATGCTTTGCTGAAAAAGTGGTCATTATTTTGCGTTTTGTGATTTCACGTTCCAATTTTTCACGGCGACAATACTTAGGGAGAATTGCTAATGAGCAGTAAATACTATCCCATAAAGAGCACTTACGCGCATCTTGAACGCCCGGGCTCACATAGCGGCGTCCATAGTGTCCTTTACGAGCCGGAGGTTCTGACTGAAAAAAGCCAGGTTGCGGTAATCTATATGCACTCCGATAGTAGTTCAATGGCGGCGGAGGGCTGCCTCGAGTTGGCACAGCGAGGATATCGCGCGTTGGGTGCCGGGGTGAGCAACCCCGAAAACCCGTTGGATTTAAAACTGGCTGATGTAAAAATCGCTATTGATTACCTGAGAGCAATTCCCGATGTGAGGAAAGTAATCACATTGGGCCATAGCGGTGGGGCAACGCTAATGAGTGCTTATCAAACCGCGGCTGAAAACGGCGTTCAGGCTTTGCAAGGGCCTGAAAAACTCATCAAGTGCTCGGATGTTGGTGAGCTTCCGCCAGCCGACGCGGTGATGCTCTTGGATTCTAATTACGGCAACGGCGTGATGACGCTGCTTAGCTTGGACCCGGCGATTGTAAACGAGGAAGACAGCTCGCTACTGGATCCACAGTACGATTTATACGATCCAGCCAATGGATATGATCCACGAGGTGCCAAATACAGCGAGGAATTTATCCGAAAGTACCAGCAAGCCCAAGGTGAACGAAACAACCGCCTGATTAACAAAGCGCTGGTACGACTTCGCGCGCTGGAGAGAGGCGGAGGCAAATATCAAGATGATGAGCCGTTTATTGTTCCAGCAGGCGCGCAAAACGCCTTCAACAATAAACTGTTCCCGCAGGATATTCGTCTGCTTTCCCGCACGCGCAAAGCCTGGCCGCTGGTTCACGCGGACGGTTCTGTAACCCATCAGATTATTCCCTGCGTGCGCAGGCCAAAGAACCAAGTGTCCTTCACCCGGTCGTTCCGGCAGGGCGCTATCCGTTCATCCGTTCGCGCATACCTGAACTCGTCTGCTGTACGCACCTTACCTGAATACGGCTATGACGCGGATTCCATGTTCGGCATCGACTGGAAGTCCAGCTATAACTGCACGCCCGGGAACATGATGGGTGTGTCTGCGCCGCTGCTTGTCATTGGAATGACAGGTGGATATGAATTTTTGGCGGCAGAAATGATTTACGAAATGGCACTTCTGGTGAGGGACAAGACGATTGCCTTCGTGGAAGGCGCTACGCATGTGTTCACTACAGCAAAAGACTGCGAGGAATATCCAGGTCAATTTGGCAACACACTGACCACACTCTTTGATTATGTGGATGGATGGCTTAGCCAACCTGGTCGTTTCATCTCATAAACCAGGGCTGGCGGCACACGTCTGGCGTTTGTTCCTCAGCTAAAGCGTAAAGCGCTCAAAGCGGGACGCCCCCAAGGTGTGACGCCGAGAATCCCAACACTTCAAGCCAATCGAATGGTTTGTTTCGTTAAGCCATCAAGTTTAATTGCGTTTCTCTGAGACCAATAATTTCGGTATTTGCAGCCGACTAATGGATTTCCACGCTGTCTTCCGGAGCCTTATTCTCACTTGGGATGATTAAGTAGGGCACTCCGCGCTCAATCCGACATGCTGCCAGAGAGGCAAGCGCAGCCAGCAAGAAACCCAGCCCGCACAGCAATACCGGACCGGCGGGCTCCGATCCATGGAGAAGCGCGTAAAGCACAGCCGCAAGTGCCCCAAGGCCGAGGTTGATGACCGCCCCAAAGCTGGCTCTCGTGAAACCGAGCGATGAGAATCGATACTCGGCCACCGTCATCCTGGCTGGCGCACTGAAGTAATAAATGAAAGAGATGAAGACCCAGGAAAGAAAAAACAAACTGGCAGCCTGCGTGATGACCATATACCATTGAGTATTTACGGGAAGCGGTCGGGTTGCGCTCCAACCAAACAGCAGAACCGCCACTAAATAAGCACATGCGAGGCGGAGGCGCAGCCAGGTTCGCTGTTTGGCTGTCAGATCCTGAGAGTAGTAATTGCCAGTATAAACTCGTTGGATAGAAAAACTTCTACCATCCGCCCTTGGAGCATTGAATTCGGAATAACCTGAGAAAAAGCGGTGATAAGCCCTGCTGTGTGGGAAAACACTGCGTTTCATCTTTTGATCTTTCTCGAGGCTCTCCGAGAGCTTTTCTTTTTGGGACACTCCACAAACTCCAGGATGCGAAAGCGCGCGATGCTTGATTCAACAAAATTGGTGCACTACCGCGGGAAAAATTACCTGATATTCAGGCCACCGTCAACTTTGATCACTTCGCCTGTGACGTAGGCCGCTTCCTCACTTGCCAGATAGCAGACCGCGGTGCAGATGTCCTTTGGTTCACCTAACCTGCCCAGGGGAATCTGGTCAAGCATGTTGGAATAGTCTGGAAGGATTTCCTCCGGGTCATCACCGCTAACTGCAAACGGCTTGTTGTAAATCCCGCCCATCGCAACCGCGTTCACCGTGATGCCATACCTGGCAAGCCGCCGCGCGGCGCTGTACATGAGGGCGATTACCCCGCCTTTGGCGGCGGTATAGGCTAGTCCGTCGCGAGAGCCCCCAGTGAGCGCTTCGGAGGAAACCAGGAATATCACGCGAGGCGCAGGGCTTTTCTTAAGATAAGGCAACGCGTACTGCAAAAACAAAAAACTTCCGGTCAGATTAGAACGGACAACGGAAATCCAATATTCGAGCGAAATGTCTTCGATATTCTGATTCAGCGGAGGCCAGCCCTGACCGGCAACAAGTACATCAATACCGCCAAATTTTTCAAAAATCTTTCCAGCCGGGTCCGGGTCGTCACGCGTGAGCGAAATAAAACTGTCAGTGTAAGCTCTCAACCAGTCGGCGGTAAGCCAGGCTTTTTCCTGGCGGGAGTGAACGGTGCCGACATTCATTCCATCCATCAGAAATTGTTTCACAATTTCAAAACCCACCAAACCCGCGCCGCCTGTGATGAGCGCGGTTCTACCTTTGAGCGTCAAGTTCATTGTCTAATCCTACCAGATTGTAATTAATTAATTTCTTGGTAACGGCAGCAAGCGACATAATGCCTGGGTGACGCTTCAACCAGCTCCTGGGGTTGGCTGCAGGCTTCGGTGGCGAAAAGACACCTGGGCGCGAAGCGGCAGCCGGGCTTGGGATTGATTGCCGAAGTGATTTCACCCTTGAGCAGCACGCGCTTCATCGGCTTGGTTATGTCCGTGGAGGGGATAGCAGAAAGCAGCGCCTTG
>CAZPWL010000015.1:17615-19296 GCA_964590535.1 uncultured Anaerolineaceae bacterium | reverse complement strand
TTTGGTGTAGGGGTGTAGATTGCCGGAGAAGAGTTCGTCAGTTGGGCTTTTTTCAACGAGCTGCCCAAGATACATGACACAGATATTATCTGAAATGTGGCGGACTACCGAAAGGTCGTGCGTGACGAACATATACGCCAGGCCGGTGTGGTCTCGCAAGTCCATAAGTAAATTGAGGATTTGTGCTTGAATCGAAACGTCCAGCGAAGAAACTGGCTCGTCGCAGACGATGAACTCAGGGTTCATGGCAAGAGCCCGGGCAATCCCAACGCGTTGGCGCCGCCCACCGTCAAGCTCGTGTGGATAAGACTCGCGCAAGCGTTTGTCTACCCCGACCAGGTCCATTACACGGTTGGTTTCCTCGATGAGCTGCCGGCGCGAGTAAGGTCTGGAATGTTGCAAGGGCTCCATGACCGTGTCCACGATGCGCTGACGCGGATTGAGCGAGGAATAGGGATCCTGAAAAACAATCTGCGCTTTTTGCCGCACAGCACGCAATTCTTTGCCCACGGCGCGGGTGATATCCTTGCCTTCCAGAAAAACTTGGCCATCGGTTGCGTCCAGAAGCCGGATGATGGTCCGCCCCAAGGTTGACTTTCCGCAGCCGGACTCACCGACCACTCCCAGGGTTTCCATTCTGTCGATTGTAAAGGACACATTGTCCACAGCGTGGTTCAGACCTGCGGGCACGTGAAAGTATTTTTTTAGGTTTTTGACTTCAATTAACGCGGTCATAATCCTCACCTACCCGCTCAAGATTGATACAGCGGCATAAATGTTCCTGAGTGATTTCCAGCATCGGTATCTCAGCTAAGGTGCACGCGTCCGTTACATACGGGCAGCGAGATTGGAACGCGCAGCCGGGCGGCAAATCGGTCGGGTCCGGCATCGTCCCGGGAATTGGTTTCAAACGGTCGGCTTTCTTGTTAATATCCGGTAGGGAAGCAAATAAGCCCAACGTGTAGGGGTGGGCTGCCTCAAGATAAATTGCCGCTTTGCTACCATACTCAATAATCTTACCGGCATAGATTACTGCAACCGAATCACAGGTTTGAGCAACGACACCAAGATCGTGAGTGATCAAGATCATAGCCGTGCTATATTTTTGTTTCAGCTCGTTAATAAGATCCATCACCTGCGCCTGCACTGTCACATCCAGCGCTGTGGTGGGTTCATCAGCCAGCAGAAGTATTGGATTGCAGGCTAACGCCATGGCAATTACAACCCGCTGCTTCATTCCACCGGAGAACTGGAACGGGTATTCAGAAAAGCGGTCTGCGCTGATACCCACAAGCTCGAGCATCTCTATGGCTTTTTGCTGCGCCTGGTCTCTGTTGTAATCGTTATGCAGCAGCAGACCCTCAACGATTTGCTCCCCAATAGGCATCAGAGGGTTTAAGGCGGTCATTGGGTCCTGGAATACCATGGCGATCTTGTTCCCTCGCACTTCAAGCATCTCTTTTTCGGTCTTGGCAATCAAATCCTCGCCTTCCAGGAAAACTTGGCCACCACGCAGAATCGCAGGTGGATCGGGTAGGATGCGCAGGATAGATTTTGCTATCGTGGTTTTTCCAGCGCCTGTTTCACCGACCAGCGCAAGAATTTCGCCTTTTCTCATATCAAAGGACACGCCGTTAACCGCGTGAATGATTTTTTTTCCAGAGGTATAGACCACTTCCAG
>CAZPWL010000015.1:12536-17605 GCA_964590535.1 uncultured Anaerolineaceae bacterium | reverse complement strand
AAAGCTGTGTCAGTTTTGTTGGGGTTTTCGCTCATGGTTCACCTTCTCAGCTTGGGATCCAGCGCGTCTCGTAGGCCGTCGCCCATCAGATTGATCGCCAGGACAGTCAGGGCAATCGTAATCCCGGGGAAAGTAATTAGGTAAGGGTACGTGAGGATATGCGCCCTGGCATCCGCCAACATGGCGCCCCACTCGGGGGTCGGTGGCTGCACGCCCAAACCGATGTAGCTGAGCGCAGCGGCCATGGTGATAGTATGCCCAACGCCCATCGTCACGCTCACGATTTCAGGTTGGATCACGTTTGGCAGCAAGTGCCGGAACATAATGCTGAAGCGCGAACAATTGATTGCTTCGGCTGCCTCAATGTATTCTTTTGTGCGTTCGGATAGGATTTGTCCCCGGATCATCCGCGCGCTAATCGGCACCGCGCCGATGGACAAAGCCAGCACGGTGTTTAAAAAACCCGGACCTAAGGCAGTCGATATCACGATACACAGCAACATACCCGGCAGCGCAGTCCAGATATCCATGATGCGCATGATTACCGTCTCAGTTTTCCCTCCAAAATATCCGGCAATGCTGCCAAGCACAATGCCAATCAGACTGCCGATCACGGAGGCGGAAATCCCCAAGCCCAGCGAGTAGCGACCGCCATAGAGCAGTCTGCTCAGGATATCCCGGCCTAATCTGTCCGTCCCGAAGAGGTGAACAGCTGAAGGTTTTGAAAACATTTTGGTGAGATCCATATCATTGGGTCCGTAGGGCGCGACAAACTGCGCAAAGACGCACACGAAGATGATGATGATCAGCATGGCTGTTCCCACGGCTGCACCGGGGTTCTTGAACATGCGCTCAAGAGTCTCAAGGATCAAATATGTTTTTTTTGGTTTTACTCTTTGTGAGCGGCCTGCAGCATTTTCAATGGTGGACATAAACTATGCCTTTCTTTTGTTTGAATTGGCATATCGGATCTTGATACGCGGATCAATGAAGGCGTAAACCAGGTCCACGAGCAACATAATGACAGCGGTAAACAGCGCAAAGAACAGCACGCTGCCGCGCAAGGCTGGGAAATCATCGTTATTTATGGCTGTCAGCATGTATAAGCCGACCCCCGGGATGGAGAAGATGCTTTCGATTACAGGTGACCCAGCGATAATGCGCGCAAATCCGGAACCGACCACAGTAACAATCGGTATCAGCGCATTGGGAAGCATATGTTTGCGGATGACCACCTTTTCTTCCTGGCCTTTGGCGCGCGCGGTGGTGATATAGTCCTGCCGGAAGACTTCCAGGATGCTGGAGCGGGTCTGGCGGGCATTGACGGCCAGCCCGGCTAGAGCGCTGGCAATGATGGGCATGATGTAGTACTTAATCCCGCCAATCCCAAAGGCAGGCAGCCAACCCAATTTTGCGCTGAACAGGACAATCATCATAAGCGCCACCCAGAAGTCTGGCGCGGAAACGAAGAACATGGCAATCGCCATGGTGGTGGAATCCTGCCATTTTCCTTCGTGCGTTCCCGCAAAGATGCCGAGAAGCATGCCGAAAATCAGATTAACAAGCATCGCTCCATATCCGATGGCCACCGTACGGGGAAGGCGCCGCCACAGTTCCTCCAATACGGGAACTTTGTATGTCCACGAATTCCCGAGGGAAAGGCGGATAAACGTGGTGTACATGAAATCCCCTAATTGCACAAGATAAGGGCGGTCCAGCCCCAGCGTACTCCTTAGTCTCGCGACTTCTTGAGGAGTAGCTGAAGCGCCCATCATTGCACGGGCGGGGTCACCGGTAAAGTACAGGATGGTAAAAATGATGAAAGCCGTGGCGACCAGAATGATGATCATTGAGAGACAACGATTGATGATATATTTTGCCATGCTTATCTCCAGATCAGAAAACGCCTTATTAACCAGAAAATGTTTTTTCGCTCTAAGATTTTTGCGTCATTTTATTTCAAAAGTCGCTTTGTTCACGTTGTTTCATAATTCACGGCATGCTCATCACGCGGAGGCATCCTTTTTGGTTGTGCCCGTGGATGAGCAATGCCGTAACGACTTATGGTTCGGGTATCAAGCCAGAGGCTCTAAATCCTGTTTAGGGCTGCACAAAGGTGCAAGCGCTGGGCAGGAAGGAGGTATTTTCTCGGTACACCAGTTCGGTGATATTGCTGGTGTAAACGGAGTAGCCTGTCCCGTAACCAATCAAATATAGATAGCCATTCTCGAGGATGTAATCATGCAGTTTAGTCATATTCTCATCTGTGTGACCGGCAATGGTATTTGCTTCGCCGTACATTTGCTGCATCGTTTCATCCAGAACAAAACCCATTGACTTGCCGATGCCGAATTCATTGTAATTCAGCACCCGGTTCCAACTGCCGACCTGAAAACCGCCGCCAATCCAGTTGATGTTAAGATCCCAGGCAGTATCGTCGGACTGCAGACCAGCCAGTTCCCGGCCATCCACCAGCTTCAACTCGGTGTCGATGCCGATGTTGGCGAAGAAAGCCTGAACAAGTGTGGCAATGTTGGCAGTCTCAGGGTCATTGCTCGCCGCGAACACCAGTTTTTCGCCGTTATAAGTGGTTTGCGCCAGGTATTCTTTGGCTTTTTCGGGGTCAAAAGTGTTAATGTAGTTCTCCTTCTCTTCCCAGGCTTTCAGGTAGTCCGAGAAAGCAGGGCTTCCAAAGGCTTTCGCTGCACTTACGGCGCCGCCGGATGCCTGCGCAACAGCATTGTTGTCAATCGCGTAGTACATCGCCAGTCGGAAGTTTTTATCCGCGCCAAAATGTCCTTCACTCTGGTTGGGTACGAGCACCCATTGTTTACCCTGCAGACGGGGGTTTACGTTGAATTTATCGGCAAACTGACCGCCGTCCTGAAAGTCCGGCAGGTTTTCCTGTGGTACTTGTTCGGAGTAGTCGATGGCGCCGGATTGCAGGGCGATGACATGCTGAGCGGGTTCGCTGACAATCAGGTATTCAATGGTCTGGACATTCTGCAGTTGGCGGAAGCTCTTGAGCGAATCATCCTTCTGCCAATAATCGTCATTCGCTTCGAGGACAATCTTGGAACCGCCGACAAATTCAGTCACTTTGTATGGGCCGGTACCAATTGGCTTCGTGGCAAAGTCGCCAGCTTCCATCGCTGCCTTCGAGACAATGATTATGCGGCAAAGTGGATGTTCAAGTCCGCCTACCCTGGCAACCGAGCCAGTCCAGGTGAAGAGGACATGGTAGTCATCGACTTTCTTGACGCCGTTTTCGAGATCATACAAGTCAAAGCGAAAGAACTTGCCAGAGGCGATGGTGTACTCGTACGAGTAAACGACATCGTCCGCGGTGATGTGGTTGCCGGCATGATCATAGATGTTGTCGTACAGCTCCACTTCCCAATGAGTTTCGTCTATCTCTTTGTAGCCTTTAGCCAGGCGCGGCACGTACACGCCGCCTTCAAGGTCGAAGAGCGTTTCATAGATGAGTTGATAGGTTTCAGGTTTCCCGTTGTAATCCAAAGGTGTCATGTCAATAGGATCACTGGCGAGAGCGATAGTGATTTTGGGATACCGTGCGGGAAGAGTGGGCTCCTCAGCTACCGGTTCCTCTGTTGCGGGTACTTCCGTGGCGGGCGCTTCAGTTGCCGGGGCTTCGGTAGCGGGTGCTTCGACAGCAGGTTCAACCGTGCATCCAGCCAGAACGGAAAGCGCCATGGTCAGAAACAACAAAACTGCAATTAACTTTTTCATCTTTTCTCCTTGTCTGATTGTGGTCGTTTGTAAAATCCTGTCGGGAACCCCAGCAGGAAAACTTGTGGGGTGGAAAATTCCTGAATTCATGTCATATGTCAGCTCCTTCGCCAAGTCTTAGAACAGAAATTAGTGCTCAATCTGAACCGGCGCTTGTGGTTGTCGAGCCTGTTCGTGGATAAAGCGGATGTCGTAAAGCAGCGTTGAGTCTTTATATACAGACGCGCGTTTATAGGCGGGTTGGGGCAGCTCAAAATCCGTCGGGAAAGCAAAGCCGCTGATTTTTTTGCCTGGCAGGACACCAGAAAGAATCATCTGGTCATGCGTGAGATAATCTTCAATGATCCGAGCAGTGTGCATAACCAAGCTGTGGCCAGCGCAAATTAAATCAAAATCACGATTGCGCTTGAGAAGCTTTTCCATTGCGGAGGCGTGCTGCGCAACTGTAGGCTGCTGCTCATCTTTCTTGCTGATCAGCATCACTTGGTCATCTACTTCATCGCCTGTGAAGAGGATCCCTTCGCGCTTATCAACAAACGCGATGCTGCCTTCAGAATGGGCGGGAATCTCGATGACCTCCAGGTAACGGAAACCTAGGTCGATCACATCGCCATCGCCCACGATTGTCACCAGATAATCAAGAGGGTAACCAAGGTTAGCGATGCGGGGATAGGGTATCTTGGCAATCTCAAGGGCTTTGGCACTCATGAACGCATGCGAAAACCAGCCGTTCCCACCAGTGTGGGCAAAGTGTCCGTGTGTGTTCGCTGCGATTTCCACATGTTTATCGGTGAGCGACTGAGCAAATTTTTGCAGGTTCTCAGTCGCGAAGCCGGTATCAATCAGCACGCCGCGGGCATTTCCAACCAGCAGGTAACAATTGCATCCGGCTCCTTGAATTAACCAGGTGTTTCTGAAAAGTAATTTTGCCTCAAAGAGAGTGCCAGTCATCAATTCTTTCCGCAAAAACTAATGTGTTCAACCATCCGTTCGAAATATTGGCAAGGGTTGGCAGAACGGAGGCGAATAGGTAAGGTGAGTTAACTTATTATGAACAGAAATAAGGTGATGTGCAATTCGATTTTTTCGTTTATTTATTCCAAAATGGAGATAATCATCATTCAATGGATGTTTCGCAGACGAGGATCTTATGCGGCTGGATGCCTTAAGTTGCGCCCGTGATGATAATTGCCGCTTTAGGGAGTATCTGCGCTTCTAGGCCTCTATCTGCTGCGGTGATGGTAAAATTTTCCTATTCCAGTGTTTCCTTTTTTGAAAGGATAATCCCATGAAACATGAACGAACACCGAAATACCTGC
>CAZPWL010000015.1:0-12436 GCA_964590535.1 uncultured Anaerolineaceae bacterium | reverse complement strand
TTCCTTTTTTGAAAGGATAATCCCATGAAACATGAACGAACACCGAAATACCTGCGAATAGTAATCATAGGCCTTAGCCTGATGCTTTTGTTGGGCGGGCTGGCGCGCGCGGCGCGGGCACAAAGCGGCGCGGCGGATTGGCTGGCCTTTGGACGCGGAGACACACGACTGGCGCCCGAGGTCTCGCTGCTGCAGGCGGACGCGCAAACCATCACCTTGCGCGCTGATGCGGACGGCATCAATATCGCGCAGGTTCAAATTGGCGGTCAGACCTACCTGAGCCTGAGCGGGGAAGGCTTTGGGACGCGGGCAGAAGTCGGCGCGCCGGCACTGCCTGTTATTTTGCGGGATGTTGAGGTGCCCTTTGGCGCGCAAGTGAGCGTCGAAATCCTTTCGGTATCGAGCAAATCCACGACGCTTGAGGCTCTGGGTTTGGAAGCAGTTATCGCGCCGCGCCAGCCTTCACAGTCCAAATGCGCCGAAGCCCAGAGCGAGGTGCCGCCTGATCCGCAGATTTATGCGCTGCAGGACGCGTATCCTGGGGAGTTAGTCCGCATTGTCGATGAATACATTGTGCGCGGGCACCGCGTGGTGCAGTTGGAAATCGCGCCTGTGCAATACACGCCGGCTTCCGGCGGGCTGGAAACCTACTCCCGCATTGAGTTCAGACTGAAACTGGAAGGCAGCGATATGGCCGCGACCTACGCCGAAGCGGAGCGTCTGAATTCCAGCGGGTTCAACGACCTATACGCCGGGAAAGTCTTGAATTACAACCAGGAGCGCCCGCTTTCCCTGCCAAAGGACCCTGAAAACTACCTGATTATCACCGCGGACGCGTATGAGAGTGGACTTTCGGCTTTGGTGAGCTTGAAACAGAGCCAGGGATATACCGTCAGCGTGGCAAATATTACCAGTGTCGGCGGGAACACGACCACCGCCATTAAGACGTACATCAAAAATCAGTATCTGGGTGCCAACCCGCCGGATTACGTGCTGCTGGTCGGGGACTACAACAACGGCGCGGACAGCATCACAAACTATCAATTCCGCACAGGGGGTTCCAGCCGTACAGATCTGTATTTCTTCACCATGGATAACGAAACAGAATTTGTGCCGGATATTTTTTATGGCCGCTTCCCGGTGCGGAATTCGACACAACTGGCAAATATGGTCGCCAAGCTGCAGACCTATGCCGCTCGCAGCGGGCAGGAAGCCTGGGTGAAAAAAGCAGCCTTTCTTGCCACAAGCGATGGAGGTTGGTACGACGTTGCTGAAGCGACCCACAATTACGTCATAAACTCCTACACGCTTCCCAAGGGTTATTCCGGCATTTTCCCGACCAACCCGATGCCGGGCGGTGATAAGCTGTACGCGATCACTTACAGCGCGACCACCACCAATGTGACTAACGCCATCAATGACGACCGCGCGATGGTGGTATACAGCGGCCACGGCAGCCAGACGAGTTGGGCTGGGCCAAGCTTTACCCAGACTAACGTGCGCAATCTTACGGGTGTGGCGGTGCCTTATGTAGCCTCGCATGCCTGCGTGACCGGTGATTTTAATATCGACGAAAGCTTCGCGGATACCTGGGTGATTGAGCCCGTAAACGGCGCGCTGACCATCGCGGCTGCCAGCAACAACTCCTATTGGGACGAGGATGACATTCTTGAGCGCGTCATTTTTGACACGCTTTATGATGACCCAACTGGCGTGTTGGTACCCAGTGTTGGTGAGATGAAACACGCGGGTTTGGTGGCCGTGGATGCAAGCGGTTCCAGCCTGGACCAGTACTACTGGGAGGAATATCACATTTTCGGCGATCCCAGCCTGGAAATAATCCTTGGACCCAGGCTGCCAGATTTCACGCTTTCTCTGCAGCCGAGCGCGCTGAGTACTTGCAGCACGGATACGCAAGAAGTGACAGTAGATGTAGGCAGCCTTAATGATTACGAGGAGCCTGTGGACCTGGCGGCCAGCCAAATGATTGGCTTTTCGCTCAGCTTTGAGCCAATCGGACCCATCACGCCTCCTGGGCAGACGATGCTGACACTTGAGGGCGACGGCAGCGCTCCGTCCGGAGCACAGACCGTCACTGTAACGGGTACTTCCGGCAGTCTGATGCATCAAGCCGATCTGCTCGTTAATGTCTTTAATTCCCTCAGCTCCGGACCGCAGTTGACTTCGCCTGCCAACGGCGCGGCGAATGTAGCGCCTACGACCAGCTTCTCATGGCAAGCGCTGGATGACGCGGTCAGCTATCGGCTTGAAGTGGCTCTGGACGCAGGCTTTACGCAAGTTGTGCTGATGCAAGGCGGGCTCAGCGATACCACCTACACCCCGGCAGCGGCATTACAAACTGACACGGTTTATTACTGGCGCGTTACTGCGGAGAACCCTTGCGGTGAGACGAATGAAAACCAAGTTTTCAACTTCAGAACCCGCCCGGGTCCGGGAGACTGCCCGGCGGGGACGATAGCCGCGACACTGTACCTGAGCGATTTTGAAGATGGCGCGCCTGGCTGGGCAGATAGTTCCGCGGGCGCCAACCATTGGGCTATCTCCACAGCCAAAGCGCACTCTCCCGTCAGCTCCTGGTTAGGCGCGGTGCCTTCCGTTATTGCGGATCAGCGCCTGGTTTCTCCGGCTTTCACACTGCCCACGGTGGATTTGCCGCTTTCGCTATCCTTCTGGCACCGCTGGACTTTTGACAGCCCATCGAGCTGTAATGACGGCGGTATCCTGGAAGTGAGCACAAACGGAGGAAGCTCCTGGATCCAGCTTGGCGCGTCAAAACTGCTCACCAATCCTTACAATGGCACTGTGAAAAGCGGCGTGTTTAACCCCCTGGCAGGCAAATCCGCCTGGTGTGGGGTTTCGGATTGGGTGTGGACGGTAGCGGACCTGGGCGATTACGCCGGGCAAACGGTGCTGCTGCGCTTCCGGCTCGGGAGCGGTAATTCTGGCAGCGCTGAAGGCTGGTACCTGGACGATGTGAAGCTGCAGAGCTGCTTTGCCGAACCTGTCGAGCAATACTTGATTAACCTGCCCTGGCTCAGCCGCTAGAATTTGCAATGAAGCAGGGCTTGGTCATCCAGGCCTTGCTTTGTTGTCTTTTGTCGCGAGCGATTGACGAACCGGAATTGTTTACAGAAGCTTTTTCTCCTGATGCCTGATTGGGATACAATATGCGTTTGAATCAGGTGCAGCGAGGTCTATAAATCCGATGAAATTTTCCGGCAAATCCGTAAATAATCTGATTAGCATACTCCTTTGCGCTGTGCTTTTTTCGGCATGCAGCGCGGAGCTGGCAAACCCAAGCCCGGTGCCTGCGCCTTCGCTTACCCAAACTGAGCCGCCGCAGCCCAGCGCCACCGCGACGAGCGCGCCGACAGCCACAGCTACCCCCGAGCCGATCTACCTGCGGCTGGACGAGAACCTGCCCGCGGATTTTGCGCAGTCCCTCAACCTGGAAGGGACCGAGTTTCAGGTTTTCAATGGTGGAGAAACTTCGGCTGAGCTGGGTTTTGGGCGCGGCAACCCGGTCTGTTTTTGGGTGTACGCGCTGGCCGCGCCTTTCCCGACGCTTACAGAGGCGATTCCTGCCAAAACTTTTCTGGACTTTTGGCAGAAGGCAGGCGCAGCGCCGTTTTCACGCCTTATTATGGACGCTGAAACTCTACAAGCTCTCCAGAGCCGTTGGGGCGCGCCCGCAGGGAACGTGGAGGTGCTGGACGGTGAGGGTTTGCTGCTTGAGGCCTGGACGAACACCGACACCTGGGCTGTAATTCCCTTTGAGCAAATTCAACCGCGTTGGAAGGTCATCGCCCTAAGCGGACAGTCTCCGCTGCACAAAGACTTCGCGCTGCAGCCCTATCCGCTGTCGATACCAATTTCGCTGACATCCTCGCAAGCTTCTCAGTCCAGGGCTCTGGCAGAGCGCTTACAGCCGTACCTGGCACAGAGCAATCGCGACCCGGAAAAACTCGTCACGGTTATCCTGACAGGCGTGACTGCGATGGTGCGCGGGACTGCCAGCGAGATGGAAGAAAAGGGCATCACGCGTGGGGCGGAAGTGATTGGTCCGGTCACGCGCGAGGCGGATATCCTGCACATCAGCAATGAGGTACCGTTTGCGGTGGACTGCAAGGACCCGGTGCCAAAACTTTCGGGAAAGCTGAGCTTCTGCTCAAAAGATATCTACTTTGATTTGCTTGAATCGGTTGGCGTCGATGTGGTGGAACTCACAGGCGACCACTTTCAGGACTGGGGCGAGGCCGCCCTTGAGCACACGCTGGAGCTGTACCAACAAAACGGTCTGCCTTATTATGGCGGTGGTCTGAACGTTGAGGAAGCCAAACAGCCGGTTAAGCTGGACATTAATGGCACCAAGATCGCCTTTTTGGGCTGCAACGCCAAACCAACTATCTACGGCAACGCGACAGAGGAAAAAGGCGGAAATTTCCGCTGCGACTGGGATTATATGAGCGCGGAAGTGAAAAATCTGCGGGCGGAAGGGTACCTGCCAATTGTCACCTTCCAACATTTGGAGTTCTATCAGTGGACCGCGCAGTCGCAGTTGGTGGCAGATTTTCACAAAATGGCGGAAGCCGGGGCGGTAATTGTGAGCGGCAGCCAGTCGCACCAGCCGCACAGCATGGAGATTACCGACACGGCAGTCCTCCATTACGGGTTGGGAAATCTGTTCTTTGACCAGTACGGTCTGGCACTGTACACCAATTATGGGTTCCTGGACAGGCACGTATTCTACGACGGGAGATATCTGGGCGTGGAACTGCTGCCGATCCAATTTAAGGATTATTCTCAACCGGTCTGGCTGGAAGAACCCACCCGCGCGTGGCTGATGGAAGTTTTTTATTCGGTCAGCGCGTGGAATTTCCCACCGGCAAAATGAGCTGGCTACACATTGATTTTGTAGAGAAATAAAACGACGCAGGATCATCATCCTGCGTCGTTGTGCCCCCATCGGGACTCGAACCCGAGTTATAGCCTTGAAAGGGCTGTGTCCTAACCTCTAGACCATGGGGGCGGTTAAGCGAACAGTATTCTACCATCCCGTTTTACACAGGTCAAGCCAAAATCTGAAGCATTTTTTGGATTATAATGGCAGTCTCTTTCCGATTATTTGGCGCGACGAATTGATAAATAATTGGTTCTCGCGCAGGTGATAATAAAAAAAGGGCTGGTCAATCTTGCGCTGCTTGACAGCTTTGAACCGCCTATGTATAATAATGGTTCGTTGCCCCGGCGTTAGTTGGCTGGGGTTAATTGTGTGAACCAACTTACCCGCACTCAAGCGGCAGCACGCGTGAAAAGCGGTTAAGAGAAGATTGGAGACGAAATGAAATATGCTATTGTTGAAACGGGCGGTAAACAATATCGCGCCGAGGAAGGCAAAACCATCACGGTTGACCTTCTGCCCGTAAAAGTCGGCGAGGCAGTAACCCTCAGTTCCGTCCTGCTGATTGCAGAAGACGAAAAGATTGAGATCGGCACGCCCACCATCAAAGGCGCCAGCCTGAAGACCACTGTAGTGGAGCAGTTGAAGGGTGAGAAAATCCTGGTGTTCAAGTACAAACCCAAGATTGCTTACCGCCGGCACACCGGTCACCGCCAAAAGTACACCAGACTGCTGGTGGAATCAATTTCGATGGAGTAGGACAAGATGGCACATAAAAAAGGCGGCGGGTCATCCCGCAACGGTCGTGACAGCCAAGGACAACGGCTTGGCATTAAGAAATATGGCGGCGAACACGTCATCAGCGGCAATATTATTGTCCGCCAGCATGGAACGAAAGTCCATCCCGGCTGGAATGTTGGCTGCGGACGGGACTACACACTTTTCGCTACCGCGGAAGGTACTGTCCAGTATGAAACACTTCCCAACGGCCGCAAAAAGGTCCATGTCGTTGTTGCTGCAGAATAAACAGCGCTGCAAAGGTAAAAAATGAAAACCAAAATTCAACCCAAATACTATTCCGAGGCCAAGGTAACCTGCGCCTCTTGCGGAGCTACCTGGACAACTGGTTCCACGGTCCCTGAAATCCGCACCGAAGTTTGCTCCAACTGCCACCCCTTCTACACTGGTCAGCAAGCACGCCTCCTCGACCGCGAAGGTCAGGTGGACCGCTTCTACAAGCGTCTGCAGGTTCGGCAGGATTACGTTTCAGATAAAAAAGCCATAACCGAAGCCAAGACTTCCCTCAACCGGCCTCTGACCGAGCTCAACCTGTCCGCGAAAGCGATTGCCGCTCTGGCAGCCGCGGAATTGACCACCGTGGGGCATGTTCTCACCCGTCTAGAGGGTGGGGAGAAGGCTCTGCTCGAGGTCGAAGGCTTTGGCCGCAAATCGCTGATTGACCTCAAGAAACAGCTGCGTCAGCTGGGCTATGAACTGCCCGCGGCCGCCTCTGAAATCGAGGTTTAATTCGCACAGACGGAG
The DNA here is from genome assembly GCA_964590535.1 of uncultured Anaerolineaceae bacterium. Lineage (GTDB taxonomy): Bacteria > Chloroflexota > Anaerolineae > Anaerolineales > Anaerolineaceae > Mesolinea. The sequence goes on along the minus strand of CAZPWL010000015.1, from coordinate 5,973 downwards.
TTTATCCGGTAAACTTAAAGGCAGGTTTTTACCTGCCTTTTTCTTTTGGAGGAAGCATGGCGCATCAATACGGTTCGGTTGAAGTCATCACGGGTTCAATGTTCTGCGGAAAGACCGAAGAACTTATCAGACGTCTTAGACGGGCAACAATCGCGCGGCAGAAAGTACAGGTCTTTAAACCCATTATCGACGACCGCTATGCGTTTGCTAAAGTGACTTCCCACTCTGGGACGGATTTTGCCGCGCAGCCCATTGCCGCTTCCGATGATATCAGCGCTAACCTGGCACCCGATACGACTGTAGTCGGGATTGACGAAGCCCAGTTTTTTGATGACGGGATTGTGGATGTGGTCAACCAGTTGGCGGACCGGGGTATTCGCGTGATTGTTACCGGTCTGGATACCGATTTCCGCGGGGAACCTTTTGGCTGTATGCCTGTGTTGATTGCGAAAGCCGAAACTGTGGACAAACTAAACGCGATTTGCATGGTATGCGGGGAGCCAGCTTCGCGAACTCAGCGCTTGGTTAACGGCAAGCCAGCGCATTACCATGACCCGATCGTAATTGTCGGCGCATCTGAAATGTACGAGGCGCGCTGCCGCCGCTGTCATCAAGTACCGAGGGATTGAGAGGCTGTAAATGCAAGACTACCGGAATTTTTTGAGCGAAGTATTAATCAGCGAAGAGCAGCTCTCAATACGAATCAAAGAATTGGGCGCGGAGATTACACGCGACTATGCGGGTAAAGAACTACTGGTTGTTTGTATTCTGCGCGGCGGGGTTATGTTCATGACCGACCTCGTCCGGCAGATTAACACGCCGCTGGCATTTGAGTTTATGGCCGTGTCTTCTTATGGCAGCGGCGCACGTTCTTCTTCCGGAGATGTGCGCATCACCTTGGACCTTAATACCAGCATTGCCGGGCGGCATGTGTTGATTGTGGAAGACATCATTGACAGTGGGAGGACACTGGCATCCGTGATTGACCTGCTCAAAACGCGCGACCCTGCGTCGTTGTTTGTGTGCACCCTGTTGGACAAAGTCTCCCGCAGGGAGGTGGACGTGCCTGTGCGCTATCGCGGTTTCGCAATCGAAGATAAATTCGTGTTTGGCTACGGGCTCGATATGGATGATTACTACCGGAACCTACCTTTTGTGGGAGTTGTAGACCTTAAGAAGTATGAAGCTGCTACCTGACGAACGCACCCACAGGATATTTGAGACGGTTTTAGCCAGTCTGCCTGTGCCCATGCCGGTCTATCTGGTGGGCGGGGCTGTGCGGGACTCGCTGCTTGGGCTGCCTGTAAACGACCTTGACTTCGTGGTTCCGTCCAATTCACTGCAGCTGGCGAGGGTGGTTGGGCGCAAGTTGGGCGCTGTGGGCTTTACATTGGATGATGAGCGTCAGACCGCGCGCCTGATCCTTGAACAAGGCAAATCCTCCGAACTCATCCTCGATTTTGTCAGTTTCACTGGCAGCAGCTTGTCAGAAGACCTCTCCAATCGGGATTTCACCATTAATACGCTCGCGGTCGCCCTGGACCAACCGGACAAGCTGATTGATTTGCTGGGAGGGGAACGCGACCTGCGCGAGGGGCGCCTGCGGGCGGCTTCGGTTCACTCCATGGAGTTGGACCCTTTGCGTTTGCTGCGAGGGGTACGCCTGAGCCTGGCTTATCGGCTGAACATCGAACCTGAAACATTCGGGTTGATGCGGAATTCAGTCAGCAGTCTGGTTAACGTTTCGGGGGAACGCATCCGTGATGAAATATTTAAGATTTTAGAGCACGAAGACCTGGAACTGGCTTTTCAGCAGTTCGACGCGCTGGAGCTGACCGAACAGGTTTTCCCTGAACTGAGCGCGGTAAAGCAGATTCCAGCCTACCCACCGCACGTCCACGACCTGTGGAAGCATACCTTGCAGGTTGCGCGTTACTTGGCGGTGATGCGGGATTATTTCCAATCGGGAAAATTGCCTGACGCCAATCAGTTTCTGCGGGAGGCGTGCACTATGCTCTCTCCATACGCGGAAAACCTGCGCGAAACTTGGTCCGTGCCCCTGCAAGGAGGGCGCTCGCGCTGGAGCTTACTGTTGTTGGCTGCCCTTTATCACGACTCCGGGAAACCCGCCGCGCAAACCACGGATGCTGCGGGGCGCATCCGTTTCATTGGTCACGAACGCATCAGCGCTGACCTGATTGCGAACCGCGCGCAAGCGCTTATGCTTGGACGCGGGGAGGTTGATTACCTTCGGCAGCTGACCGCCAACCATATGCGCCTGCATTTCTATTCCAAGGAAGGCACTCAGCTTAGCGACCGGGCGTGTTATCGCTACTTTAGGGATTTGAGGGAGACCGGAGTGGACGCGGTGCTGCTCAGCCTGGCGGATATGCTGGCAGCCTACGAAGACACGCTGGAGCCTGCAAAATGGCAGCGCGAACTGGGGGCAGCGCTGACGCTCTTGGATGCCTGGTTCTCGCGAAGAGAGCAGGTGGTGGAGCCGAGGATGCTTTTGGATGGGGACGATCTGCAGCACGAATTTGGTCTGGAACCCGGCGCAATTATTGGCGAGCTTCTGGCGCAGCTGCGGGAAGCGCAGGCAAGCGGAGAGGTATACAATAGAGCTGGAGCGGTTCTGTTTGTGAAGGAAATTTTACATAACAAAAATGTTCATGCGAGGTATCAGTGAAAATTGAACTTGGACACATTACGATGGAAGTGGAAACTCTGGGGGCGGGTAAACCGATCGTTTTGTTGCACGGTCTGGGCTTAACTCACACAATCTGGCAAAACATAGCCGGACTTTACAAGGAACAGGCACAGTTCATCCTTCCCGATTTGCGGGGGCACGGCGGCAGCGAGTTAGGGGCTGGCGACGGCACTATCGAGCAATATGCTGACGACCTTCTGGAACTTCTGGACAAACTTAACCTTGGAAAGGTCGTGCTGGGTGGGCATTCCATGGGCGGTTATGTGGCTCTCGCATTTGCTGATAAGTACCCCGAGCGCGTGGCTGGTCTGGTGATGATCGCGACCAATGCCGGCCCGGATAGCGACGCCCGTAAAGCGCAGCGCCAGGCAGAAGTGGAAAACATCAGGGCAGTCGGCACGGCTGAATTTGCTGAGGCTTTGAGCCTGAGGTTGTCAGACCGTTCCTTTGTCCAGAACGTTTCGCGGGAAATTATTGCCAAAACCGACCCGGAAGGCCTGTGTAATGCGATTATTGCAATTTCTCGCCGTCCTGACCGACTGCATGTCCTGGCAGGGCTAAAGGCGCCGATTCTGATCGCCGCCGGCGCTGAAGACTTAATCGTTCCGCAGGCAGCGGCGCGGGTTATGGCCCACGCCAACCCAGGCGCTAAATTTGTGATTATGCCAGAAGTCGGGCATATGCCGATGTTGGCTGCCCCGCGAACCCTCGGCGCCTTACTCATCGTAACAGGATAAGCCGCCCCAATGGACAATCTGGATTGCATCTACAAGCGACGCAGCATCCGCAAATTCACGGATGCACCGGTAGAGGACGCTCTGCTGGAGCAGCTTTTGCGCGCCGCGATGGCCGCGCCTTCCGCGATGAACATGAAGCCTTGGCGTTTTGTTGTTGTCAGAGATTCTGAGCGCTTGGAACGCCTGCGCGCAGTAATGCCGTTCGGCAAGATGTTCGCTGGAACCGCCATTAGTGTTTGCGGAGACCTGCGCTCAATACGGCGCGTGGTTACTGAAAATTTTTGGCAGCAGGACTGCAGCGCCGCTACGGAAAACCTGCTAATCGCAGCTTCCGCGCTTGGCTTGGGGGCGGTTTGGTGTGGGGTAACGCCGATTGCCAGGCTGCAAAAGGCAGTATCCGCCGTTCTTGAACTGCCAGAGGGCGTTCTCCCTCTCAATGTGATCCTGGTGGGCTACCCGGCTGAAGATAAGGCGGCACGCACACAGTACGACCCGGCTCTGGTCTATCTGGATGTTTACGGAACACCCTGGAAGCAGTGAAATCCTAGAGGGTAATTTTCCCGGCCGCTTTTAGAACGGCCAAAGCGCGTACGGTCAGCCAGGGGTTAATCTTCTTCGCTGACGCACTCCCCCAATCTACCGGCGAATAATGCCATGCAGATGGATTGGAGGCTTGAAATTGCTTGTCTTCTGCAAAAAACGCCCCGTCCGCCCGCATTTTACCCCCCAACAAATCCAAGGCTGGCTCGCAGCGCGGGTCTGAGAGCTTGTCCGCCGCGCGCATTAATTCGAGCCCAACAAGGATGTCGTATTTCCAATAGGATGGGTGGCGCAGTCGGGTAAATTCAGGCTGCATTGGTCCACCGCTGCTTTCGCGCAGGAAAAGCCGCTTGCGCAGAAAGAACTTGACTGTCTTTTCAATGGCAGTATCCAACTCAGGACTGCTGCCTGCGAACTCTTTCCAGGTCAGGAGCGCGCGCAAAGGCGTCCAGGATTCCCAGAAGGAGGAATGTGAGGCTTCCGGACGCTTATCGCAGTTCCACCCTCCATCCGGCCACTGCCAGCTCAACAACTTCGTCACAAGGTGCTCGGTCTGTTCGTCCACCAGGTTAAGCCGGACCGAAGCATATACCGCGTTGGCTTCCTGGCTGGCGCAGCGCCGGGTGCGTCCCTCCAGAGTGCGAATACTTTTCAGGTGTTGTTGGGATAAAAGCCACGCGTAGACCTGAGCTCTGGGTTCCTCCAGCCCTGGATTTATATACGGGTAACCAAGCTCAGCCAGTTGAACCAAACGCCAATGCGCGCCGTTCCATTTGTGATATGGATGCAAAGAAAGGTCAAACGCGCACAAGCTCTGGATAATGGGCGACTTTGGGAGCGCGAGACGCGCAAGGCTCAATTCGCGGTCGTCTGGGTCCAAATTAAACAGGTTTTCCAGCGCGAAATAGCGAGCAGCAGGCTCGGATTGCGTTATTAGTTCTTCGAGCACCTTACTGAATATTTGATTCATACAGCCCTCATCAGTGACTATTTGTTTGTAGATTGTACTCCTGTCATGACCAGGAGGAGCGCTGTCTGTGGAATTCTGAAACTACGGGATTTAATGATTTGGACAACATTGTCCTTGACACGTTTGGGTAACTGAACATTATCGAAAGCTGATATGAACGAGTGATACTGTCTAAAGATTTAGCCCGGTCGGGGGGTAAGTATGGTAGAATTTTTTGTTGGATTATTTCACCATTGAGATACCACAATCAAATATCGTAATTGAATTGCGATTAAGCTTAGGAGGCTGTATGACAACAAAAAAATGGGTATACCTGTTTGACGAAGTTGAACAGGCTGAAGCGTACGCGGGCACATGGGACGGCGTTCGCGGACTTTTGGGCGGCAAGGGCTCCAACCTGGCTGAGATGGTGCGCATTGGCGTGCCGGTTCCCCCTGGTTTCACGATTACCACCGAAGCCTGCAATGCGTATCAGGAATCGAATGAATTCCCTGAGGGAATGTGGCAGCAAGCCCTGGACGCCCTGAAGGAAGTGGAAAGGAAAGCCGGTAAAGTTTTCGGTGATCCGAAAAATCCTCTGCTGGTGTCCTGCCGCTCCGGCGCCAAGTTCTCCATGCCCGGTATGATGGACACCGTCCTCAACATTGGCATGAACGACGAAACCGCGCAGGGCATGATCGCCCTGACCGGCAACGATCGTTTTGTGGCGGATTCGTACCGCCGCCTGGTCCAGATGTTTGGCAGCGTTGTGCTGGGCATCGCGGACGAAGCCTTTGACGAAGTTCTGGACGACTACAAAGCCGAAAAAGGCGTCAAGCTGGACACAGAATTGAACGCAGCCGATTGGCAGTACCTGACCGGCAAGTTCAAAGAGGTTGTCAAGCGCGAGATGGGCTTTGACTTCCCGCAGGACCCGCTGGTGCAGATGCAATATGCCATCAAAGCTGTTTTCGGCTCCTGGAACTCCAAACGCGCGATTGATTACCGCCGCCGCGAGAACATCCCCGACTCACTCG
>CAZPWL010000014.1:0-23408 GCA_964590535.1 uncultured Anaerolineaceae bacterium | reverse complement strand
TTTCGCTCGGGATATCCGCATCCTACAACTCCGCCATCATCGCCAAAGAGCAGTTGGGCAACCCCGAAGCCCTGGAAATCGTGGAATCCGGGTTGGTATCCACCGCGCTTTCCTTCCTCGTGGTCAGCCTGGCGCGCGCTTCCGAAGAAGGCGCCAGCATGAAAGAACTGCTGGAGCTGGTTCCGGTAATCTTCCCCAAAATTGGCGTTTACTTTACCGTCAACACCCTGGAATACCTGCACAAAGGCGGTCGCATCAATACCGCCAAACGCTTCATGGGGACCGCGCTCAATGTCAAACCGCTGCTTGAAATCCGCGGCGGGAAAATTGAAGCGGTGGAGAGCGTCATCTCACGCAAAAAAGCGATTACCCGTATGCTCGAGCTGGTGCAAAAACGCGTCGGGGATAGCACCCCTGTCCGTATCGGCCCGTTCCACGCGCTGTGCGAGGACGAATGCCTGGCAATGGAAGCCCGCGCGGTAGAACTCCTGCACCCGGTGGAAATAATCCGGTCCGAGGTCAGCCCCGTGATTGGCGCGCATGTTGGTCCCGGCACGCTCAGCCTGGCCTGGATGGCTGGCTGAGCCTTTCCAGCTCACCTGAAATTAATAAAATCCGGTCGTTCCCGACCGGATTTTTCTTTTAAGCTATGGATAGTTCAGCGGGGGTCTGCCAGGCGCCCCATGAACAGAATGGTGTTGGTCTGGATATCCCGTATCAGAAACAGGAACGGACGGTCAAAATTAATCGTGTAGCTTTCTGCTGGCATGGAGGTCATCCCAACCACCACAGCTGTGGCCGCGGCAGCTTCGGTGCCCTCTTCGTTCACATCCACGTAAGCTTTGTGCAGCAGGTCCGAAATATACAGGTTGCGCGTGCCTTCCATCCCGGAAAAATCAGCCAGCCCGGGCGTGAACGCGTCGGTCATCCCCAGCGTTTTCATTGCTTCGCTAAGGCCGAAAGAACTTTCGAGCTTGAATTTCGGCAGGCTCAGGGTAACCGAAGCGGTTGAAAGAGAGCCCAGAATTTCATTCAGCCTTTCCGCGTCGAGGGAGCTTTCAAACTCCGCCAGGCCGTCCTGCGCGGGCATTACCAGCGTCATGGAGTAGCGTCCACCCACGTAGGGCAGCTCCACCACCGCGAACTGCTCATCCACGAAGGCTTGCATGCTGCGCTGCGCGCGCATCATCGGGACCTGCACCTGGCTGCCGTCCGACAGGGTAAAGGTGCCCGGCGCGGTATTGGCGGGGTCAAATTGATTCATCCAGGCCGCCTTAAAATACACCGCGTTGGTCAGCACCAGGCGGGTAAGCGCGTTCAGTACGCCCTCCGGAATCAGGTCTTTTATTTTGTCATTAGTCTGGGCTGCCACCCACAGGTTGATGAGCGCGCGCGCGTTTTCTGAATCCCTGAAATCCACAGTTTTCAGGTTCGCGTCGTAATAAGCGGAAAGCGTGTTCAGGAATTGCTCGTTGAAGGCGAAGTCTTTTTGCCCCCACAGTTGGTTGGCAACGTTAAAGCTGAAAACCGGCGCGCCGTCGAACATGCTGTTGTTCTTAAGCGTCAGGTTCAGCGCGTTCAGCGCGGCGTGCGCTTCACCCTCAGGCACAGTTATCTCCAGCGCTTGCTTCATCTGTTCAGCGGTTTGGCCTGCCGCGCCAGCGTAGGTCATCATCAGGGCGGTGTAAATGCTGTAAGGGGAGTAAAACAGGTTGCCGTCGCTCTCAGCGAGCTGTTGGTAGAGCGCCAGGGCAAAGGCATTGTTAGCCTCAGCGGCAGCCTTTACAGCCTGCGCGTCCACCTGTGGGTCGATGATGTAAGCTTCCTTACCGGCAAATTCCGAGTAACTCTGTTCCGGTTCCTGCGGTTTTTCCGCGGGTTCGGTCGGCGCGGGCGCTTCAGGCACTTCTGCCAGAGGCGCGCAGGCAGTCAACAGCATGGCGGCTGCCAGCCCGATGCTCAATAAGCTTCTCAAAATCTTCATATTAGCCTCCTCGCTAAGGAGCCGTGAAACCCGGCTCTATTCCATAGACGCGAGAAAAGCCGCGATTGTTCCTCGCGGCTCATTCTCTCAGATTTGCAGGCGCGTATTTGCCCGCCAGATTCAAAGGGTTTACTTGGGCAGCAGTCCAGAAAGCGAGGGCAGCCGAATGTCCAGGGAATCCCACAGAAATTTAACCCGATAGAAGAAGATCCCCAGGTACTCATGCATAATCAGGTTGGTCCGGGCAATGGTCCCGCCGTCCGGCATGATATGTGTCAGAATTGTCTTCCAGTCCCAACGCATCAGGTTTTCCCAAGAACGCTGCGTGACGTTGTAATCCGTCGGCGCGGGGATAATGCTGGTTTCCGGGGAGGCAAACATCATAAGGGCGCGTTCCATGTGCGCCGCCGAAGTGACCAGGATGAATGTTCGGACCTGCTTCTCGGTCAGAATCGCGCTGGTGAAGAAGGCATCCTCGGCGGTGTTCTGGGACTGCGGCTGCAGCACCATGGCCTCTTGTGGAACACCCAGACCCACCAGCATTGCCTGCATCTCCTCCGCGGGTGTGGTACCTCGCGCCTGGCTGAAGCCCATATTCCCGCCAGAAAGGATGATTAACGGCGCGACGCCAGCTTTATACAGCTGCGCCGCGTAGAGCACCCGATCCCCAGCGGAATTGATTTCCACCATCTGACGAGGGGTATCCGGCGCTTCAGTGCCGCCGCCCAAGAGCACGATGGCATCCGCCTTCACCTCTCCGGTCAGGGGCATATAGCGCCACTCCAGCGAACGGGTGAGGAATGCGGAGAAGTAAGCGTTGCCTGCCGTGCTCACCAAAAGCAGACTGATAAGCACCAGCCAGATGGCTGTTTTCGGCTTCTTCTTGATCAGAAACAGCGTGAGGAAAAGTAGTATCGCGCTCAGCCCAACGGGCAAAACGAACTGTGGCAGTACTTTCGAAAGATAAGCGATCATATCCAACTCCTTAATTAGGCTCTCTTGGAATATGTTGCAAGAAACAAGCCCGTTTTTCGCGGGTTCCCCCAATCAAAATAACGCGGGGCTGCCGCCCCGCGCCACAACCAGTCTGTTTTAGATGGATTTATACTGGAAAAATCTTTCCAAAGACCTCAGGGCAATACTTTTCTACCATTTCCGAGGACAGGCTGCCCGTCCGACAGATTTCGGCATAGAAATCAGCGCTTTGCCGGCGGGTGCGCTGCTGGGTCTGGGGGTCCACCGCCCACAATCCGAACTTGGCGCTCCAGCCTTGCTCCCAAGCGAAATGGTCAGTAAGGCTCCAGTGGAAATAGCCGCGCACGGGAGCGTTAAAGTTGACCATATGCCATAGGGTGTGCACGTGTTCCGCCAGGTAGCTGCGCCGGAAATCATCGCGGGAATCATCGCAGCCATTCGCGGTAATGAACATGGGCAGGTCAAACTTCCAGCCCCACTTTACCGCTTCACGCAAGCCAGCAGGGTCGTTGGCTGCTTGTCCGCTTTCTGCAGGATTCTCGGCTGGAGCTTGTTTTTGCGCGCGTCGTTTTTTCGCTTCACCTTTCACGGCGGCAGGCGAAGATTCCCTTGAGAAGTAATCAATCCCGAGAAAATCCAGATGATCCCTTAATTGGGGCAAGTTCTCACGCAGGCTGCCAAGCTCCAGCCTGCCGGTCCGGAACGCCAGCGGAAAAGCGTCCCGCCCTGCGTTTACCTTCGCTGAAGCCCCATGCCACAGATGCGTAAACCCCAGCTGCGCGTCGGTTTGCAGCGCGTGCGCTGCTTCGTACGCGGCTGCGTGGGCCTTGGCCATGTTCACCAGCGCTCTTCCGGCAGCTGCCTCGTCGCGCTTACCGGGGGGGAAAGTCCCCGAGCGATAAGCTGCCAGCACGTAAGCATTCGGCGCGCTGAAGCTGAGCCACAGAGCACAGTGCGCCTTCAACGCATCCACCACCCGCCGCGCGTATTCCGCGAAATACTCCACGGATTGCTCGTTTTCCCAGCCGCCTATCTCCGCGAACCAGCCTGGGTTGGTGTTGTGGTGCAAAGCTAGCATCGGCGTTATCCCGCGCTGCTTCAAGCCAATCAGCATCTCCCGGTAGCGGTCCAGCGCGGGCTCATCCCAGCGTTCCGCTTCCGGCTGCACACGCGCCCATTCCACCGATAGGCGCAGCGCGTTCTGGTTGCCTTCCTGCGCGCGGTCAAAATCCTCACGCCAACGACCTGACCACCATTCGCAGGCCCGCCCAGAATTGCTTCCGTCCAGAATCCGTCCGGGCTGCTGCTGCCATTCGGACCAGTCGCTGGCGGGAATATTCCCCTCCACGCAAGTAGCGGCGGTCGCGCTTCCCCACAAAAAGCCCGCCGGAAAGTTAAAAGTTGCCTTTGGCATAGTCTTCTCCATAATGCTCGCTGGCTTCATTTTAACCGCTTTCGCAGACGGCGGGCTAACACTTTCACCGGAGGCAATTTTTTCAATCGCTCGCCAGGCGCGGGCTCCAATCCGGCGCGCTGATTTGCGCGCGGGTAATGAATATCGGCGCGTTCTCCCCGCAGCGCAGCCACGCCCCCACCGGATGTTCACCGGGTAGATAGCGCTCCCCGCCGGGCTTTTGCAGGCCTGTGTCCGTGTTCAGGGTCCACGTTTCAGCCTCCTGCGCCACCGGACGCTCCGAGAACACCAGGGCAAGCTGCGGGTCTACCGCGCACACCAAAGCGGTCAGGCGGTCCGTGCCGAGGTCCAGCAGGGATTGCGCGAAGCGATCAACCGGCTGCAGACCATCCGATGGTGGGCTCAGGTACACCCCGCTCTCGCATTCCACGCTCACCCGGCTGAAAGGGTCGTCCAGCAAAAGTCCGGCAGCGTCCACAAGTAAATCGGTGCTTTGCCAGACGGCGCTCAGCTTGAACAGCAGGTCCGCCGGCACCAAGCGCGCTGCCCAGACGCTGCCGTTATATGTCTTGAAGGTACCGGCGGGGTAAGATAGCTTCTCGTCCACCGCCAAGAGGTAATAGTTAGCAGCACTCACCGCCCCTGTTCGGGTCAATACAAGCCAATAAGTGGTGTTCGCCAGCAGCTGCGGCGGCGCTGAGAACGTAAAGACCGTCCAGGGATAGGCTTCCGCCGCGAGAGACGCTCCTGTAATCGTCGTCGAAGCCAAATCCACGCCGCTGGGGCTGCCGCTGCCGTTATCCGCTTGCAGAGCGACTTTAAGCGAGTCCGTCGGGCTGCCGTATCGCCGCACCCTCGTCTGAGCTTGGACGGGCACAAGCGCGCTGCTGTCCGTAATAAAGGATTGCGCCAGACGCTGATAAGAACTCGTGTTGCCCAGGCTCTGGCTGCCCTGCTGCGCCGAAGCATTGCCCAGTACGCCAATTGGCGGCTGAACCACGCGCCAGCCCAGACGCGCGTACCAACCCAAGCATTCCAGACGGATTGCCGCGCCTGTCCCCTCCGCGCGTTTGGCAGGTTTGTCCATCCCGCCTGCGCGCAAACTCAGGCGCGCGGCTGGTTCCGCCAGGCGGGCCAGCGTCAGGTCTCTTAGTTGCAGGGCAGCGCTTTCCGCCATCAAGCCGCGTTCCAGGAGCAAATCTTTCTGCCCGTAGACTGCCGTGCTTTGCGCGTCCTGCGCCCAATCCGTCTGCCTCTCCATGCCAAAGCTCTCCCCCTGCGGTTGCAGCTCGGTATAGCGCACCGCGACGCGGTTAGCCAGATCCGCCAGCGAACGCAAAAGCGCGAAAGCCCCTTCCTCGCGCGCAGCGCTCTGAACGAAGCCCCACCATACCAGACTGCCAAAGCGGTTGTATACCCGCACCGACTTGCCAATCAGCTCCGACCACTGTGAAAAGCTGCCAGGAACGTTTTCCAGGTCCAATTGCGCGCGCTCGCAGCCTCCCTGAGCCTTCCACGAGAGCATGCTCACACGCAGGCTGCCCGGCACCAAAATCGGTGTTCCGTCCGTGGAAGAAAGTAACGCCTCAAACGGTTCGCGGTTTATTTCCATGCTAGCCTCACAAAATCTGTCTGCGGCTGCGGTACCACGCCCGCACACCAAGGGATGCCTGCGGATGCGCCATCCCATTCGTGTCCACCTGAAAGCAGTAAAACCAGGACCGCGCACCCACCGGCAGCCCAAACCACGCGCCAACCCGCTCGTGCGCTCGCAGTTGCTGCCCGTCCACCAGTGTATAGCTCTCGCGGGCAAAGCTGTCATCCATCAAACGCGCGTCGTTGGTAACCCCCGCGGGCGCGCTAAACCAGGCAAAGTTGTCCTGAGGCAGCAAGAGCAGGTCGTCAAGGTCCAGGGTGTGCGTGCCTGCGGCTGGGATAAGTACCTGCAGGCTTAGTTTCAGCGCGGCAGGCGCGTAGCGCGGGCTGAGCCCGCCAAAAGGCAGCCGCAGAGGTGAAAGCGCCAGAAAGCCCGACCCGCTTTGGGCAGCCGCGGCCGGGGTCTGGAAAACGGGTATCCCCGGGCTCGCGTCCGCGGGGCTCAGGACAACCCGAAAACGCGCACCCTCCGCGCTGATGGGCGCTTGAAAGCGCAAAATCGGTAAAAACAGACGCCCACCCAGCAGCGTCAGGTCGGTGTACGCGAGTTCCCAGCTCGCGAAGGACTGCCAGCTGCCGCCCGAGATGCTGAAGCGCCCGAATGCCCCGCCAGACGCGCCTGAGGCGGCAACCGGGACAGCCTCCGGCGCGGCCTCGCCTTCCAACACCAGGCTGGGTTTTTCGGTGCCCGCCCGCTCGTGAAACGCGCCCACAAAGAGCTGGCTGAGAGCCGTGCTGCTGGTATTGGTGATTTGCAGGCGGATTGGCGCGGGCAGGTCGCTCTGCAGCGTGCTGGTATCCACATAAAAGTAGTTGTCGTTGCCGGCTGCCAGGCTGTCATCCAGGTTCAACAGGCTGGCGCTGTACCCGCTGCCGGCGCTGTTCACCAGGGTTAGCGGCTGCTCCGCGCTGTCAAAGCAGTTCAGTCGGGTGATGACCAAATCGACAGCCATCGCGCCGCCTTCCTCATAGCCCAGCGCGCCGGGCAAGGTGCGCAGTTCTGCGTGTAACAGGCGGGTATACACCGGGCTTGCGCTCTCGGTCGGGAACGCGCGCAGGTAGATGGCATGCCCCAAGCCTTGGGCATTATTCAGCCGCACCAGCGCCGCGATCTGCTCCAATCGTTGGATAACTGCCCGCAGCTGCAAAGGGCTGCCGCGCAAGCCAACGCGCAGCGTTTCGGTTCTGGTCTCGCCCGGGGCAGCAGTCGGGTCATATTGAGTGCCGAGGATGCCGGCGTCCATTGGACCTTCATTGATGCAATACCAGGCGCTTTCCTCTGGGTCTGCCAGGTTGCCCAGGTCCAGACGGCTCACAGGGCCTCCTCCTCCCGCCAATGCGGGCTTTCGTTCCAACCCCAGGCGCCAAAGGGCAGCCCAGCCTCACTTTGCAGGCTCAACGCGCGCAGGCGGTCCAAGCCCGCGTCAAACTGGCGCGAGAGGTGCCCGCACCACAGGCGCAGCGTTTCCTCCCGCCCGATAGCGCCTGTAAAACCGCTCAGGCGTTTGCGCAGGCAGAAATCCAGCGCGAACGCTGCCGCCCCGCACACCAAAACGGGGACAAAATGCTCCGGCAGGCTGCTTTCAAGCGCGCCGTCCAGGCCTGCCAGGGTGTACTGCCTGCCCAGAAAACCATTCATTCCAGCCAAAGCCTCCCGCACGGCTTCGGTTTGGGTGTCTGCAGGAACGCTCAGGTTTTGGGGGTCCAGGAACTGCTGATTCAAGCGCAGGCACAGGTCACTGAGCGTTGGCATGTCTGGCTCCTTTCGCCGCGGGGTTTTTAGACCCGGGATGCAGCAGGTGCTGGTAATCCATCGGGTAAAAAGTGCGTTTCTTGCCGCTGCCATCCACCACAACGAGCACGCCATTTTCCTTTATCGCGCAGCCCAGCGGGTTTGGTCCCGCCAGCGATTCCGCAATCGTCTTGATATCGGTTCTATCCATGTCTCACTCTCCTCGCAAGCCAAGCACTTTCTATCTGTGGGCGGGCGCCCGGAAACCGAGCGCCCGCCAAGTTCAACTATTCCCTATGCCCTGCCAGCCCGTCCTCCAGAGCAGTGCCCAGGATGTACGCGACCAGCACGGAAAGGATCCCTGCCAATTCTCCCGCCTCCAAAGGGAAATCCGGCTTCCAGGCTTTCACCACCAACACCACCAGACCCATCAGAGCCGCCCAAAACTTCCGGGAGCCCAACAACACTTTCCATTTCGGCATTTCTCTCTCCTTTTCTACGCGGAAACTGACTTACGCGACGTTCGACTTGTACAACGGTCTGAAGTCGTTTACCCAGACGGCCAGGTAATGCCGCACTTTCAGGCGGTGCTCGTCGTTGCTGAAAACCGAAGGCGAGAGTTCATCACCCGCCACAAAAATCTCAGGTGCCAGGCCAAAGCGCTCCCCAACGAAGATTGCCGGCACCACGCGCGGGTCGCAGACTGCCGCCCAGTCGCTTTCATCGGACCAATCCGGCACGACGACCGGTACCGCGCTGCCCTTCAGCACGTTGTCATACACATAGCCGCTCTCCCGCACCAGGGCGCCAGTGCACAGTTCCATGGCGGTCTTCTGCAAGGCGCGCGGGATGAGGATGAACTTCGGATTTATCGCCAGCGCCGGACCGGTTCCGCGCAGAGCAACGCTGTTCTTTATTAGCATCGGCTGTTTGTACACCGCGCGGCAAGCCGCGTCCCAGGCGTTCGCGCTCAGGGCGCTGGTGCCCAGGTTGGCATGCCCGCCCGCGGTAGTGACGGCTGTGACGTTGAACAGCGCGCCGGTATCCGCCATGGTGGGTCCCACGCCCGCATTGCCGCTAAAAATCGCCGCGACAAGCTTGGAAATCTTGCGCATGCCGGCGGTCGCCAGCTCGCGGGCGTAGCTGCGCAGCTTGCGGGTTTCATCGCGGTCAATCAGCTCCAGCGTCAATGGGATGTACCCGCCGTACTTGGTGAAGCTGGCTGTCTCCGGGGAATCCCCGATTGCCAGTTCCGTGTAATTGCCGCCTTCCGCCACAGCGGGCAAGTCCCCCACCGTGCCAATCAAGGTGCCGGTAATGTCGTGCAGGCTGGAAAAGTGCTCCTGCACAGTCACCTGCTTCCACCAGTCGTAGCCAGCCCGCCCAAGTTCATCCCAGGTGTTTGCCACCAGCTTGTTCAGCGCGTTCTTCACCAGGCCGCTGAAATCGCTTGTGCCTGCCAGCTGGGCTCGCTGCGGGTAGTATCCGCCGTGCAGCTCATAATCCCCGGTCAGGGTCAGATACAGTTCACGGATGCCGCTCAAACGCGGGACAGCGGCGCTCTCCAAAGCTTTACCGCGCGGCGCGCCAAAGAGGTCGTCCACAGCGGCTTGCAGGCGTTCGGCGGGCTCCAGCATGCCCTCGATTCGAGCTGGCCCCTGGATGGTTTTGCCTCGGTCCAGCTCACTCAGCAAGGCGCGCGCCTCCCGGATGGCTGCTTGCAGTTCGGCCGGCGCGAAGCTGCGGTCCTGGAACTGCTGACGGATGCGCTCTGTCATCGGCGCGGGCAGGCTGCTGCCCGCCAGGCTGGCATCCAACATCATTGCGCTCATCTGTTCGCGTTCGGCGCGCAATTGCGCCAACTGGGTCTGCAGTTCTTGCGCGGGGGCTTCCAGACTTTCGGGTTTTTGGAGCGTGGGAACGCTCTCGAGCTGTTCTGTTTGCATGAGCAAATCTCCTTTCAATGCCGGCTTGAGGCCGAGTGAATTCATCGCGCGCAGGAACATCCCTCCGCGCGCGGGGTTGTAAACCAGGTCCACGGAAAAAATTCTGAGAATCTTTTCCACGCGTTTACCGCGCCCATTGAACAATACATCCGCTGAAAAACCTACGCGCACCGCGGGAGCGTCCCGAATTTCAAGCACCTGCCGCCCGATGCGCGCCAACAACTCCGCGGATGGCCCAAACGCGTGCAATTCGGCGCGGATGCCCTGCGCGGCTTCGTCCCAGACAGGCTTACGCAGCACCCCGGCGATATCCCGCACCGAGCGTGAGGTCCAGTCGTGGTCCACAAAGCAGTTCACGCCTTCCCACAGCTGCAAAGACTCGCGCAGCACCTCCGCCGGGAACTCCCAGCCGTTCGCGCTGCCGGCAGTAATTGCCAGGATTTCAAACTTTTCCGGGCTGAGGGGCGCGGCTTCCAGTGCCAACCTTTGGCGCTGCTCCCAACGCTTTTCGTCGGGTTTCGCTGCAATTGGTTCAGTCATATCAGACAAACTTTTCCTTTCTCCAGATTCCAGGTTCAGCTCTTTGCCGCGCGTTACCATTCTGAGTGCGCGGCTGCCGCCAAAATTACGGCATTTCTACATACTCCCCTCCTTCTCCAAGAAAACGATAGACCAGGCGCAGCACTTCTGCTTTATCGATCAGGCCCTGCGCGTAGAGTTCCTGCGCCACAGCCGCGGCTTTACTGCCAGCTTCCGCCAGCGCTCCGTTATCCCGCGCGGAGATATCGCCCGCCAATACCTGAAAAGCCGCCTCCGGGTTCAGGCGCGCGTCCACGCGGGCTGCCCGCCGCAAAGCCGCCCGCAGCACGTCCTCCAGGATCCAACGCAAGCTGCGCTGCCTTTGTTCAAAGCGCCGCAGCGTCGGTCCGCCTGAAGCTTCCGCGGTTGTGCGCGTACTGGATTCCGGCTCCGCCAGAAAGTGCAGCGGCAAGCCCACGCCCGCGGCAATCATCTTCTTAATCGCCAGCCCGTCAGTGGAGGCATCCAGCGCTTCCAGGCGCGGCGCGATGACCGACCATTCCTCGCTCTCGTCCGTCACCAGCACAGAGCCGGAAGCAGGCGGGGTCGTGGTCAGTTGGGACTGTCTTGCCGCGCGTGCGCTCTCTGTGGCAAAGCGGGCTTTGACCACATACATAAAGGCATTGCGGAAGCGGTTCAGGCGCACCCGATCCTCCAGCCAGGAGGCGTAGCGCGAAAGCCAGCGCAGTACTGGCGCCAGATCAGATTCGCCCCACTGCGCCCCGGCCGGTCGGTTCACGGTATAGTGCAGCATCACAGGCGGCATCTCCGGGTTGTCGTCCAGCGGATTGTAGGCCGGGTAACTGAGCGAGACGCCGTTAATGTCGGGGCGGGTGTGGTAGCTCAGTTCCTGTTCCACGTCGTTTGGCTGCGAACTGATACGCTCGATATCCGCGGAAGGCACCACCCGCAGGTACGACATGCCGCCTGGATCGGTGGAAAGCAGCAAAAACAGGTTGCCGCTGCGCGCCAGCTCATCCGAAAGCTCCACCAGGCGCGCGTCCATGCGGTTCAGCGGGTGCCGCCAGAAGGCAACCAGGAAATCCCGCGCGTGGGCTTCTCCACAGTTCACCTGCATGCCGCCGCCGCTTACGTATTGGGTGGTTAGCTCGATAATCCGCCGTGCCAGTGGGTTAAAGCGCCAGGCATCCAGGCAGTCGTCCATCACCTGCAGCCGGTCATAAGCGTGCCGGTCGCGCGCTTGGTCGCCCAAGGCGCTCGCTCCCACCAGGAAGCTGCCCTCGTTTTCCACCAGGCTCAAGCCTGAGCGAAATTCCTCCGCGCTGGTTTCCATGGTCTGCGCTTCTATTGTGCTTGTCCTGTTCTTGCGGTTAAAGATTCCCATAGACTTCCTCTTTCTGTGTCAGCTTGTCTTTCTTCGCATTTTTCGCCGGCCCGCATGGGCAGGGTCTGGAATCCAGCGGGCAAAGCAGCGGCTTGGGTTCTGCTTTTCTACCAAAGTACGTGAACAGCGCCTGCCTTGTCCCATTCCAGCGGTTGTAGTCCATAT
Organism: uncultured Anaerolineaceae bacterium; assembly: GCA_964590535.1. Lineage (GTDB taxonomy): Bacteria > Chloroflexota > Anaerolineae > Anaerolineales > Anaerolineaceae > Mesolinea. The sequence continues at coordinate 11,612 of CAZPWL010000014.1, read as the reverse complement.
ACCAGCCCGAACCGCCAATGGCCGGCGCGCGCTCCGCGGTCTGATGGAGCAGCCATTGCGAAACGCCTTTGGGCAGGCGCGGTGGGCAGGGGAATTCAGGCGTAAAGCTTGGGTAGGCGCGCCGGGCGTAATACTGTGCCAGCCACCAATCCAACTCCGGTAAATCCGAAACTGAAAGGTACTGATCCACCCATGACGCGCGAGAATACACAATCGGGTAACGTCCGGTCTCTTCCAGCAAAATTTCCAGGCAAGCATTCAGCGTGTCTGTAATTCTGCGGCGGGACTGACCATGCTCCAATTCCATATCCAACACCAGGCGCAGCGCGTCCAGATCTTCCCCCTCCAAAATCCCAAGAAAGGCATCCATTTGCCGGGCGGCGGACTCGGCCGGGAAAACCACATGGTAGGGCAGGGCGCACAAACCGATGCGCTGGGCTTCTTGCAGGTAATACCCGAAGACCGGATCGCGGTATCCCCACGATTGCCCCGCCCGCAGCGCAACGAATTCAACACGCGGTTGGTGCGCGGCAATCCGCTCAAAATCCGGCTTACGTTTGCCATCCGCGCTCCCGTTATAGACCGAAAGGTCAATCCCAAAAGCGAACTGCTGGTTAGCGTTGAAATAGTCCATCAGAAGGCTCCATCCATCTCCCGCAAAGGGTCCGCCGCCTGGATGAGCAGCGGTGTGCCGGCTTCGCCCCAGCTTTGCTCATCCAGCACCGCCGTCATTGCGGCCGAAAGCACCAGGTCGTCGTGCAGTTTGCTGCCGTCCAGCGGGTCCCGCGCGTTTTCCGGCACGCCCCAGCGTATGTTTCGCTCCGGACCCACGCTGACCTCATAGGCGACCGCCTGAAGTTGACGGATAAAGAGCGCGTGCAGCTTTCCTTGCTGGTTGTGCGCATCGCGTGGCAGGTAATCCTGAAAACGCCCGGTATCCACCACCGCCAGAAAACCCCAACCCATGCGGGACTTCAACTGCCGGCTGAAGCTGAGCTGAATCACGCGCTCCCCCAAGCGGTCTGCCAAAAAAGACGCCACCCCCGCGCCCACCCCGCTCGCGTCCACCACCACCTTACGCGGCTGCCATTGTTCCACCAACGCCAGCAAACGCGCGTACTGGGTGCTGTGCTTTTCGCCGGTCCAAAGTTCCCGGCGAACCACGCGATAAACAGGTTTGCCGGTCAGGTCTCCCGCGCGCGCCTGGTTGTCCACTTCCACAATGGTGAGCGCCGTGGAATCCCGGCCTGGGTTGGCGAGCGTGCTTTCCCCTTCTCCAGCCGGGTTGGCGCGCAGCTGTTCATCTTCGCCTGCCAGGTCGACCAGCAGCGCGTAGCTCTTCCCGGAAACAGGTGCTTCCTGGGCGCGGTGGCTGCCTTGCATCAAGCCTGTGCGCGCGGGCGGGAAAAGCCCGATTTCCGCGTCGATTTCTTCCCCAAAGTACTGGCTGCGCACCATTGGGTGGGTTCTGCCCAGGCGCGCCACCTGCTCGTCTACAAAGCGCCCATAAGCCGGCACCTCCGCGCGCACCGCCTCCGCTCCCAGGCAAAACACCCGGCGTATGCCGTCGCGTGCTTCTGCCTGCCTTGCCAGGCGGAGCTCGCGCGCCAGCAGCGTGTGCGTCGTCCAGGCTGTCCCCCAGAAAACACGCGTGGCATTGGTGGAAGCCGCCATCGGCGCGATTTGCTTGTCGTACTTTTCGATGCCGATATCCTGGGCTTCATCCAACTGCAGCAGCGTGGAAGCCGTCGCACCAACCACGTTGGACTCAGGCGCGGCAGAAAGGAAGGTCAGGTGCGCGTTCTCAAAGCGGTAATGGTTTCCGGCGCTTTTCTTCCAGCTGCCGCGCGTCAGCCAATTTGCTTGTAGAGCGCTTTCCAACCGGCGCATCGCGTTCAGGCTCTGCGGCTGGTAGGTGGGAGAGAACTTGACCATCTCCGCCCCGCTGCGCGCGAAGCGCGTCAGCAGGTACACTTCCAGCTGCGCCTGCAGCATATTCTTACCGGATTGGCGCGGGAACATCACCACGATGGAAAGCCCGCGCTTTTCCAGCACCGAACGCGCGATTGCCTCCCCGGCGGCGTCCTGGTACGCGCGCAGTCGGACCCCTCCGAGGACCCGGCTGTAAACACCGAGCGCGCGCAAAGAACGCAGAAAGTTGGCGCGCGTCTGAAGCTCTGTATCGGCGCGGGTATCGAGCCAAGCCGGATTTAATTGCAGTGTTTCGCTTCGCGCCGGGTATTCCGGAACGCGTATACTCCTGCCGAGCGTTATGGTGTTATCCATGTCTGCCGTCTCCGTATCGAATGGTTTGACTGAAAGTGCGCGGCCCAGGCTGCCACCCAGTTGTTCCGCGTTTCGTCTGTAGGGCTTTGTGCCAATCAGCTTTCATTTTTCTTTTCCTCTTCCACAGAAATCTGCGCGAGTTCATCCATCAGTTTTTCCAGCAAATCATCCTCTCCAGCATGTTTGGCAGCCCCCTGCAGTGCTTGGTTAATTTTCAAAACATTCCCCAACCGGGAGCAGCTCAGGCCTAACAGGTTCAATGCGTCCCCAAGTTTCTCAATGGTTTCCGGGTTCTCGTCGGAGCGCACAGCCAGAAAAAAGCGCTTCATCGCGGTGCGCAGCATCACCACCTCTGCATCCAGCGTTTTCCGGGCAGCTGCAGACAGTTCTTTCCGCTCATCCGGACTGAAGTGGCCCAGGTAAAAGTCAGCATCCTGCGCGCGGGCGTCTCCCAGCAGCGCGCGGATTTGCTCCTCAGCCTCCGAGCTGGCTGGATTCCTGCCCGCCCCGGAGGGGCGGGCAGGCGCGGAGTCAGACGTATGCATGACGTGGCTGGGATTTGATTGGTTCATCTTACGCTGCCTCCTGAATAGAACACTTGTTCTATTTATGCCATATCATACAACAAAAAAACCTCTTGAAAAGAGGTCAAAAGCGGACAATTTTCTTAAAAATGTCCGATTCCGGACATTCTTTAACAATAATCTGGGATTTTTAATGCGTCATCGCGAACTGGATTGCCTTCTACTATAAAGCCAGCCATTGACGAAATCAGGTAAAGCGGTGCGGCAATCTACTTTTGGTGTTAATAACGCTAAGAGACCCTTAGCTGTGCCATCATGGAAATCGCTTCGCAATCTCGCGGTAACGGATGACTGCGAGCGTGCTGACAACCACACGCGCTTGCGTCCATAGCCAGCGGCGCTTGCGCAGAAAGTCAGCCAAGCCCCCTGCCAAACCACTCTCCCTGCAGCCTTCAGGCAATTGGCGGGAGCATCGAACCGTGCTTTTTCAACCAATCGCGCGGCTGCTTGTAACCCGGCAGCGTCTGCGCCACAAGCTGCCAGAAGCGCGCGGAGTGGTTATGCTCGCGCGTGTGCGCCAGCTCGTGCACCACGACATACTCAATGCAAGCCGGCGGCGTGAGCGCCAACCGGAACGAGAAATTGAGCGCGTTCGCGCGGCTGCAAGAGCCCCAACGCGTTCGCGCGCTGGTTATCCGCACCGCGCTGGGCTTAAATCCATCCCGCGCGCAATAATAGCGCACCAGCTCCTCCACCTGCGTTCTCAAAGCGCGCTTATAGAACGCCTTCAGCAGCGCGTCCGCCCGGGATATTTGCCCGCGTTCCAGCACAAAGCCCTTGCCCTTGATAAAAGCGAGGCCGCCAGGCACCTTATCAAGCAAACGCAGGGGAAACTGCTCTCCAAGGTACCACAGCTGCTCACCCTCTTCAAACTGATGCGCTCGCGCCAGCGCAGGGCTTTGCTGCATCTTTGCCTGCGCGGACCGAATCCACTCCGCCTTGTCGCGCAAAAAGCGCTCCACCACAGCCGGACTGGCGTGCAAAGGCGCGCGCACGACCACTCTCCCACCGGGAAAGACCGTTACGGCGATAGTTTTACGTTTGCTGTAAATAATTTCATCTGCCTGAATCGTTTGCATGAACAGGATTATAACCAATCCCCGCGCGTCCTCAAGCGCGCGAAGCCACCCGCGCCGCCGCGTTCTGTCGTTTTTGCGATAGAATCAAGCTATGGCTCGTCGTTCCTCTCGTTTCCGCGCCCTGGCTGGCTGTTTGCTCATTGCCGTACTTTGCGCTGCCTGCGCCTCAGAGACCGGCGCGTCCCTTCCACTTGAAACCTATCAAGATCCAGGTGGCCGTTTCCAGCTGTCCATCCCCAAAGGTTGGCTGGCAGAGACCTCTCCGGACGGCAGCCTGCTCACGCTCACCCCGCCCGATTACACCGGAACAGAAGTCGAACTGCGCGTTCTGGTTTTCATTTCCCCCACCAACACGCTGGATACCAGCGAGCACGTGGAAGAAGCGAACGCCCTCTTCCAGCCCTTCCTGGAAGAGCACCTGGATGATTCCTATGAAGTCATCAACCAAGGGGAAACCAAAGTGGACAAAGTGGCGGCTTTGTTGATAGACTACGCGAAGCCCTACGATGAGACCTATCTGACCGGCCGGCTTGTGATGGTGGCCGAGCCGGGTTACGCGCTGGCTTTTCTTGGAAGCGCTGAGCGCGGCGCCTGGGATAGCTTCCTGCCTACCTTCCGCGCGCTTCTGGCGGATTTCCACTTGCTTCTTATTCCCGAAAGCACACCCCTATCATGAAGAAACGTCTGCTTGCGGTCATCCTCCTCGGCGTCCTCTTGATTACCAGTTGTAATTTTCCGTCCGCGGCTCTCCCCCGCGAAGACCAGCCGCTTTATGTGCCGCCGACAGGTCAGACGCTTGCCCCTCCAGCCACCGTCACCCCGGACCCATCCGCCCGTATCAAACTGGGTGACGAGGTCATACTTCCTTTGGGTTCGCTCGCCTTTTTTCCACTTGCCAGACTGGACGACAGCGGTCAGCCGGTAATACTCAGCTTGGGGGACGATAAAGCCGTGATGAATAACGCGGATGAAACCTTGTTCTTCAGCATTGCAAGCGAACCCGCTGGAACCAACCCGGACGCAGCCGCCTGCCTTGCCAAGCTTCTCGCGCGCATGCAAGCCGACCTGCCTGACCTGAACGCCAGCCCGGCTGCGGAAATCGCCGCCTACTGGATGGCCGGCTTACAAACCGAGCTCTCCGGCACACTGCTTGGCGCGCCAATGGCAGGGAGGCTGGCTGTATTCCAGGTCCAAAGCCGCTGCATCAGCCTGCTCGGCGCGGCCGCGCTTGAAAACCCTCAGGCGCTCTGGCAGGAAACCGGACAGTACGCCTTCCAGGCGCTGCTTGGCGGGCTGCGCGCCTTGCCGCCTGGCTCCGCACCCGCCTGCCTGATAGCCTCCGATCCGGAATACGCCTTCACCCCTGAGAATCCCATCCGCGTTGGCAGCGTAAACATGTATGATGGAATCGCGCGCATGGAGGCTTACCTGAACACCCTGCGCGGACCGAACTTGGAGGAAATCAGCTACATCCGGCTGAACCCGCAGTACAACGCTGATGAAGAAATTGTGGACGCTTATCAAATCAGCTATGCAGGCTCGGGGGATCCGATCACCATCTACTTTTCGATCTATTCTTACGAAACGCTTCTGGCGCCGCTTGGCTTTAGCTGCGAAGCCGCTTTCCCGCTGCGCCAGCCCTAAACGCCAATCAGTTTAAATTGTAATCAGCGGCTCAGCTGGAGAGCAGATGTGATAGGATAGAGGGGTTAATCTACACACCTGGTGAATCATTGATGTCAACTCCCACCACCCACCGTCACTTTTCCTCCCAGTTCTGGCTGATGTTTGCTGGTCTGGTGCTCTCATCCACCGGTACCACGATGATTTGGCCTTTCATGCTGGTCTACGCCAGCGAGAAGCTTGGTCAGCCGCTTACCACCGTCACGAGCCTGATGACGATCAACTCTATCTGCGCCCTCATCGCCGCGATCCTGGCTGGCTCGCTGGCAGACCAAATCGGCAGAAAAATCGTCATGGGCATCGGTCTGCTCGGGCAGGCAGCGATTTATCTACTCTATATCCCCTCCAAAGAATTCGTGGTGTTCGCGCTTCTGATGGGCTTATCCGGTTTTTTTGTGCCGCTCTACCGGGTCGGCACGGACGCGATGCTGGCGGATATGTTCCCGCCCGAAGAGCGGGCACAGGCCTACGCGCTGGTGCGGATGGGCCGGAACATCGGCGTAGCGCTCGGCCCAATCCTCGGTGGTCTGGTGCTGGCAAAGTCTTACAATATCGGTTTGTTAGCCGCAGCCTCCACGCTGGCTGTGTTCGGTCTGATTACGTTTTTGTTCCTGAATGAAACGCGACCGACCGCTGCAAGCTCCTCCGCGGAAAGCCTGCGCGACCAACTCAGGGTCTACAAAAGCGCGCTGCAGAACAAGTTCTTCTCTCGTCTGATTGGCGCTCACACGCTGATGGAAATCTGCGGCACCCTGGTCTGGGCTTTCCTGGTGGTGTACCTCAAGCAGAATTTTGGCATCAACGAAGCCCAATACAGTTGGCTGCCTACTACCAACGCGCTGATGGTGGTCTTTTTGCAGGTGTTCGTCACCCGCCTCACCCAAAAGAAGCGTCCTACCAGCATGCTGACCCTGGGCTCAGCTTTTTACGGAGCCACAATGCTCATCATCGCGCTAAGCAGCAGCTTTTGGGGTTTCTGGGCTGCCATGGTGGTGATGACCGTTGGCGAATTAATCATCGCCCCGACCGCGACAACCTTTGTCTCCGGCATCGCCCCGGAAAACCAGCGCGGACGCTACCTTGGGTTGTTTGGTCTCACCTGGAATCTGGGCATGGCGGTCGGTCCGCTTTCAGCCGGCATCCTGACGGATGCGATTGGGACGCGCGCCCCATACTTTGGCGCTACGCTGATTGGGGTCTTCTCCGTGCTTGCCTTCCTGGCGCTGGACCGCCTCTATCTGCGCAAAAAACCGACCTCCCAGTTGCCTTAACAGGCTTTCCCACGTCCTAATTGGTTTCATTTACGCTTGACAAACCCCTTTTTTCCGCCGATAATAGAACATATATTCTATTATGGCCTCGGAACAACGTCTTACGCAGGTTTATGTATTTGGCTCACGGGATACTGTCCGGATTATGCACGTTGCAGCCGCTCCCGAGACTGTCGTTTTTGCGGTCAAACACGGCAATTGGGAACCATACGTGGGCGCCCAGGAAGAGCATATTGTAGACTGGCAGGCGCACCAGGCCGGCAAAACCGTTGTCATCCTTCCTGGCGAAGACCTGTCCGCGCCATTTCCAGTGCGTCTAACACCCCAGGAAAACAGAGTGCTCCAGCTGTTGGCTGGCGGGTACACGCTTGCGCAGATATGCCAGATGATGCTCATCACCGAGCGTTCCGTGCGCCGATATATGAACCACCTGAAAGATAAATTCCGCGCCCGAACGCTTCTGCATATGCTCGCCAAGGCCGTGGCAATGGGGATGGCGCGCCTGAACCTGGATGACGATAACGAATGGCCCCCGATTTAAATGGAAGAGGCCGATAAATCGGCCTCTTTTGCCCCCCTCTTGGCTACTGCAAACATAGCCACCCTTATTACCGGCTGTCCAGACCGGATTGCAGTCAATTAAAAACCGCCGTATCTTTGTCCTTCAGTTGACTCTGGGTCGTAAGACTACAGCGGAATTGGGCTTGTTCATTCTGGTACAAATATACCACAGAACTCGCGATATGTGTCAAGGAATTCATAAATTTACTTATCGGTGCGTCAAACACCACCATAAAAAACGCCGCCAGGGACTGGCGGCGTTTCATTCATTTGGGAAGCTTATGCTTCGATGGTAATGGCGCCTTCGGGGCACTCTTCTTTGGCTTCTTCCACTGCGTCTTCCAACTCAGCAGGAATGGGATCCAAAAGAACTTCGGCATAGGGTTCACGCTGGAGGCTGAAAACCTCGGGGGCGATACCTTCGCAAACGCCACAAGCGATGCATAAATCTTTGTCAACAATAGCTCTCATTTTATTCTCCTTCAATTTTAGGTCAACATCTTCGCGGGTCTCATCCGCGAATTCTTCCACAATGATATCATGCTCTGCGCTTTCCGGGATCAGTTCGCTTGTGTGAGCGTCTTCCACCTGAATTGCTCCTTCCGGGCAATCCGCGGCTGCCTGCCGCGCCGCTTCCTGGATGGCTTCCGGAACGGGCGAGAGCAGCACTTCGGCAGTGGGCGCGTTTTCCAGGCTGAAAAGCTCGGGGGCTATCCCCTCGCATACGCCGCAGCCAATACACAAATCTTTGTCAATTATTACTTCCATGCTCTTCTTTCTCTCTCAACAAGTCCGCGCTGGTCTAGAGAAGTGTCTGGTTCCTCTTCTGCGCGGCACTTGCACCAGTATATCACGACAATCCCACCGCGCTGTGTTAATTATTTGTAAAAACGCGGTGGGTTAATGCGATCCTAAATCGACTTTTCGCTGACAGCCCGGATGGTTTTCACAATCGCGCTGATGCTGCTGACCGCCAGACCAAAGAACGTGAGCCCCAACAACAGCTTTCCAAGCCAATACTGGTTGAGAGGCATGTTCGGGTCAAACAATCCGGTCAATTCAGGCATATAAACAGCGTCCTTGAACTGAGCGCTGAACAGGTTCGGAGTGGTGAAGAAGCTCCAAGCCAGAGCGCCACTTAGGACTGCGTCCAAAAGCTGGGTCAGCAGCGTCGACACGTTGTATTTGCGTTCAACAAGCATGGTTATGTCGTTCAGAACGCCAACAGCCAGGCTTGCCAAAAGCAGAGGCCGCATACTCCGTAGAAAATCCGGGTTCAGCAAGGGGATGAACCCGCGGCCTTCAAACCATACCGGGATATTAGTTTCTGGCAGCACAATAAATGCCAGACCGAAGAGTACGGTGAAAACTAAACCGATAATATTTTCCGCCACGCTTGATTTGGGCTCGCGCTCTGGCAGCTCGGGCAATTCGCTCAGGAAGTCCTTGTCTTCGTCGAACTTGACATCGTAATGGTAGAACAGCGCGAATATCAAGGTCACGTACGCGAAAGCCTGCAGCCCGCCGGATAACAGGCTGAGGACCCACTCGCCGATCCGGATAAAGACATTTTCTGTCGGGGCGCTGATAAGCTCAACCACCAAAGCCACGCTGAGGCCAAAGAGCGTCGCGGCCAGGACAATCTTCAGTACCAATTGATATATCCGAAAGTGCGGCTGCCCGATCAGGCAGTTGCGCTGCGGAGGCAGATATTTCTGCGCCAGCTCATCCGGGCGCCCCAGTTCCGTCAACACCGCGCGGACGTCCTCCTCAGAGGGCTCCTGCTCCGCGCCGCGTTCCGCCAGCATATCCGCAATTAATGTCCGCAGTTCCCGGGCTGTATCCTCGCGCGATTTTACAGGCAGCTGCCGGCTGATCGCGTAGATGTATCTTTCAACTAAGTTATTTGATTTCATGGTCGTCCTCCAACAAGCTGTTAAAACTCAAATTAAATTGTTTCCACTCATCCCGCCAGCGCGCGTAAACCTGCGTGCCAATCTCCGTCCGCTGGTAATATTTGCGCGGCTTGCCTTCGCGCATGTCCCAATCGCTGCGCAGCAGCGACTGATCCTCCAGGCGGCGCAGAAGCGGGTAAAGCGTGTTCGCTTCCACCGGCACGCCGCCTCTCGCCAGGTCCCGCACCAATTGATAACCATAGCCGGGTTCTCCAAGGCGGCTCAAGACCGCCAGGGCGATTGCGCCGCGCCGCATTTCGGTAACAAAAACTGAGAGCATTTCTTCATTTGGCTGCATTGATACTCCTATAATATCATCAATTACAGTATACTGTATATAACACAGTATTGTCAAGTGGCAAAACCCCAAAAAACGACCCTTAGCGAAACATACCGTCTGAAACCCACGCTGGATAGGCCAGCGAGCCCTTCTTGCATCCCCTTCCGCAAAAAAAGGTAAAATAAGCCATCCGGAACTGGCAGTCTGCCAGCGCTCAAAATTTGTTCTAAACGAAAAGGGATCCAATGATCTATCACATCACCTCCACTGCAGAATGGGAAAATGCCATAAAAACCGGCGGTTACACGCCGCAGCCCTTTGAAAAAGACGGCTTCATCCACTGCTCCGACCTTTACCAGGTTGAGGATGTCGCCAATCACTTCTATCGCGATTTACCGGAACTCATCATCCTTGGGATTGACCCCGCCCTGACCGGCATTCCGCTTGTCTACGAAAACCTGGAAGGCAAAGCGATGAAATTCCCCCACCTCTACGGCAGCCCGCTGCCCATAGAGTCGGTGAAAGCTGTGGTCTCTCTACTCCGGGATGAGAACGGCGACTGGCGCCTTCCGCCCGCCCTGCGGCGCCCAAAACCAGCGCTCCTGAACGAACTGCCTTTCCACGTCCCCGGCAGATTATTCAGGTCGGTGATGCCCGGCAGCCGCATGTTTGACCCCGAGGATAAGGTCATGAGCCTTTACCAGCAAGAGGGCATCCAGACAGTCGTGGTGCTCAACCCCGAGCTTGACATTCGCGAATATGCTGTAAGGGACCTGCGCGAGCGCTACGAGCAAGCCGGCTTGGACCAAATCCACGCTCCGGTCGCTGATTTTACCGCTCCGCCTGCCGGCACCTGGAATGCCACCCTGCAGGAAGTGGCAAAGCTCTTACGCTCGGGCAGAACTGTCTCCGTACACTGCCACGCGGGCATCGGCCGTACCGGCATGTTCTGCGCCTGTCTCGCGCAGGAAATGCTGGGCTTCACCCCGCAAGAATCCATCGCGTGGGTGCGTCAATATATCCCCGGCGCGGTGGAGACTGAATACCAATTCCAGTTTGTGCTGGATTACCCAAACAATCGCTAAAGAAAGCGCCCGCGTGAAGCGGGCGCTTTTTCTCTTTTCGCCTTATCGGATTTCAATCGGCAGCGAGATGTTCAGGCTGCTGCCCGTCCTGTTGACCGCGCGGATGATGTAGTCCCCGGCTTTGGGCAGCAGGTCGTTGTAGCTGGACAGCCCCGCGCTGGCAGAAAGCAGTTCAGTACCGTCCACGTGGTAAATCGCAAGAACAGCATTATCCCCCGGCTGAACCGAGACTTTCAGGCGCTGTCCCTTGTTTGCCCAAACCAGGTATTCATGCGTGCCGTTTGCGGGCAGCTTTCCCGTGGCGGTCATGCCATAAGCCCCAGCCGGGAAGTTCAGCCTTTCTGGAATTTCCAGATAGACCGTGAAAGAAACCTCATGCGGATTGGCGGCCGCGTCGATATACCAATCGCCATTAGCCTGCAGGTAGCCCTGGTAGCTGGTTTTTCCTTCCGAATACGGTAAGAGCACCGCGCCGTTCGCTCCGCTGACGCCCAGCACAACTTTATTCGCGCTGATCAGTGAGATTTTGACGAACTGGTTCTTGGCTGCCCAGAAAACAAAACGGCGCACAGAATTATATGCCGCGCCGCTTTCCCGGCTGAGATTTGTTCCGCCTTCCGCAAAACTCAGGCGGATTGGGTCGTAATACACCGGGCGCGGGGTGGCGCTTTGCGCGATGTAGGTAATCCCAACGGTAGGAACGCGTGTTTCGGTCGGCGGCAGCGCAGTTGCCACAGGCGGCAGGGCGGTCGCTGTGGGCGGCAGCGGCTCGGCTGTGGGCGGCACAGGCGTTGCGCTGGCAGGCAGCGGCGTAAGGGTCGGCAGCAA
>CAZPWL010000013.1:0-23420 GCA_964590535.1 uncultured Anaerolineaceae bacterium | reverse complement strand
GCCGCGGTATACGACACGCTGCCTATGTGCAAATTCATCCGGCGCTGCTTTACGGGCAAGGCTGACCGCGCTGGCGCCTGGCCGGCTATCGCGCAATTGATCAACGCGACCACAGGCTGGAATTACGGCTATGATGACGTAGACCTGATTGGCATCCGCGCGCACACCATCAAGAAAGCTTTCAATATCCGTGAAGGATGGACGGAAGCGGATGATGACCTGCCATGGCGCTGGAAAAACGAGCCCTTCACAAAAGGCGCGTCAGCGGGCTACACCGTAAGCGAGGAAGAACTGGCGTACCTGAAGGATATTTACTACCAGGCTAAGGGCTGGACTAAAGATGGCTTGATCCCCAGCGAACTATTGGTCAAATTGGGCATGCCTGATGTGGCTGAACAAATCGGTGTAAAAGGAGAATAATGGCGACCTCTACTTCAAAGTTTGAATACATTGTTTGCGATCCTGCCGCGTGCATTGGCTGTCAGTTGTGCGAATACGTGTGTTCCTACACAAAAACCGGAGAGTACAACTCATACCGCAGCCGCATTCGCGTGGTTCGAATGGATGAAGTCCTGATCACTGCGATTGCCTGCCGGACTTGCGAAAACGCCCCCTGCGTTATCGTCTGTCCGCGCGACGCAATGACGCAGGACCCTGATAAAGGAATCATCCGCATTGACTCCACCAAATGCGATGGGTGCGCCTGGTGTATCGAAGCCTGTGATTTCGGCGCGATCTCCATTAACCCGACTACCAAGCTGGCAGAAATTTGCGACCAATGTGAAACCGTTGAAGGCGGACCGCAGTGCGTATTGTGGTGCCCGAAGGAAGCGCTTACCCTGACGAATCCGGACCGGCAGGCACAAAAGACGCGTCGGGATCTGATAAAAGATAGCCTTGAGTTCCCAACAAAAGCCAAGGAACCCCGATGAGCGATGATCTGAACAAAAAAGAGGAGGAACTCCGCATCGGTGTGTATGTCTGCCACTGCGGCAGCAACATCGCCGGGGTTATTCCACCCAAGGAAGTGGTCAATTTTGCCGCGGAATTACCAGGCGTTGTGCGAGCGACCGATACCTTGTATGCCTGCGCGGACAGCGGTCAGCGCCTGATTAAAGAGGATATTAAAAAGTATAACCTGAACCGCGTGGTGGTTTCCGCTTGCTCTGTCAGGATGCACGAACCCACCTTCCGCGGCGCGGTCTCCGAAGCCGGCATGAACCCTTTCCTGATGGAAATGGCGAACATCCGCGAGCAGTGCACCTGGGCGCACGGGCATGACCGGGAAGGCGCGCTGGCGAAAGCGAAAGACCTGACCGCTTCAGCCATTTCCAAGGTCTCCTTCCTGCAGCCGTTGGATATGATCAGCGTGCCCGTCTCCAAAAAAGCAATGATTATTGGCGGCGGCGTGGCAGGCATCAGCGCGGCGCTGGATTTGGCGGAACAAGGTATTCCGGTGGTGCTGGTCGAGAAAGAACCAACGATTGGAGGGGTCATGGCGCAGCTGAACAAGACCTTTCCAACGATGGACTGTAGTATATGAATTCTCGCACCAAAAATGGTTGACGCGGCGCGTCAGCCCCTCGTAGAAGTCAAAACATACACAGAAGTTGAAAAAGTTGAAGGTTTCGTCGGGAACTTCAAGGTAACCCTGCGCGAGAAAGCCAAGTACGTCCGCGCGGACCGCTGCAACGGCTGCGGCGCTTGCGCCAAAGTCTGCCCGATTGAAGTCCCGAACTATTTTGAAATGAACCTGGCTCCCCGCAAGGCGGCGTATATCCCAATGAGCCAGTCCGTCCCGCTGATTTACAACATCGACATGGACGCCTGCATCCACTGCTACAAATGCGTGGAAGCTTGCGGACCATTGGAAGCGATTGATTTCAGCATGCAGGACAAGATTGTTGAAGAAGAAATCGGCGCCATTATCGTGGCAACCGGCTTCAGCCACTTTGACCCCACCCCGATGGAAGAGTATGGGTATAACCGTTACCCCAATGTGATTACCTCCATGGAGATGGAACGTCTGAACAACTCGGCTGGTCCAACCGCCGGAAGCCTGATCCGTCCCAGCGACGGTAAAAAGCCGCAGCGTTTAGCCTTCATTAACTGCGTGGGTTCTCGCGATAAGCGATTTGTGGAAAGCTGTTCGAATTTCTGCTGCATGTATTCCATCAAGAACGCCGTTCTCGCCAAGCAGATGAATCCGAACGCGGATGTGACCATCTACTACATGGATATCCGCACGCCCTCCAAGGGTTATGAAGAGTTTTATGACCGCGCCCGCTCCATGGGTATTCACTTCATCCAGGGACGCCCCGCGATGATTACAGAGGACTCTGAAACTCACAACCTCTTTATCCACACGGAAGATATCGCACTGGGCAAGGTTGTGGAACATGAATACGACCTGGTCATGCTCAATCAGGCTGCGGTACCCCAACCGGACCAAAACCACATGAGCTCCGTACTGAACGTCGCGCAGTCGCCAGGCGGTTGGTACATGGAATACCACCCCAAGCTGCGCCCGATGGACAGTCCCACGGACGGCATCTTCTTCGCCGGCGCTTGCCAGGGTCCCAAAGATATTCCTGCCAGCGTGGCGCAGGGTTCGGCCGCGGCCTCACGTGCATCGCGCGTGCTGCACTCCAAAACATGGCAAATTGAACCCACCATCGCCAATGTTTGGTCTGATCGCTGCGTCAGCGCTCAGGGCAGAGCCTGCGGCATCTGTGAACGCTCTTGCCCATACGGCGCAATTGACTACACCCAGGGAATTGCCGCTGAAGTCATCACCGCCAAATGCCACGGCTGCGGCGCCTGCGTGGGTGAATGTCCGCATGACGCGATTACCCAGCTGCATTACACGGACGCGCAGATCCTTGCCCAGATTCGCACCCTGCTGGCTGACAAGCCCGAGAAGAAAATTCTCGCGCTGCGCTGCCACTGGTGTTCGTACGGCGGCGCGGACCTGGCGGGTACCAGCCACTTTGAATACACTTCCAACGAACGGGGTATCAAAGTCATGTGCTCCGCGCGCATGGACGCGGACTTCATCTACGAAGCCTACCGCCTCGGCGCTGGCGCCATTCTCTATTCCGGCTGCCACCCCCAGGACTGCCACTACATCACCGGTCAGGTCATCGGCGCAAAACGCGCCAAACGCCTGGAAACGATCTTTGAACGCATGAACATGAGCCCTGGTCGCTTTAGGGTTGAGTGGATCAGCGCGGCTGAAGGTGATAAATACGCGCGGGTGCTCAATGAAATGCAAGCAAGCCTGGACGCGATTCCGGAAGCAGATCTTTTGGCCGAAATCGAGAGGATGCGACCGGATATGGCCAAACGCCTGACGCGCCTGCCGAATATCCCCGGTGTTCAGCGAGCCATGGACCATACTGAGGTAATGGTCAACACAATCCTAGGCAGAGAGAAGGCAGCCCTATGATAGGAACTGGACTTGCCAAAGAAATCAAAGCTATCCCTGGCGGAGAAAACCTTGAATTGTGCTATTCCTGCGGGACATGCACGAGCAAGTGCATGATTCAGCAAAAACTTGACCCGGAATACAACCCGCGGCGTTTGCTGCGTATGGTGATGATGGAAATGCGCGAAGAAAGTTACGCCAACCCCACCACCTGGCTGTGTTCCTCCTGCGACTTGTGTTACCCGGCTTGCCCGCAGAAAATTCACATCTCCGGGGTCATCACAGCTGTCAAAAAAGTTGCTGTGCAAAATGCACAGAAAACCCCACTGCATACCGCCGTGGTGGACCAGCAAACCTGCGTGGCTTGCGGTCTGTGCGTGGAAGTCTGCCCTTACGAGGCAATCACCATCGAAACGCGCAAGCTGCCCTATCGCGGCAGCATTGCGGTCGCGGTGGTGAACGCGGGCTTATGCATGGCCTGCGGAGCTTGCGGCGCGGCTTGCCGCTCCAACTCAATCAGCATTCCAGCAGACTATTCCGACGAGAACGTCGTGGAAAACATCTGGAACTGGCTGAACCCGGAAGGAGCGCTGAACTGATGGATACTATGCCAAAAATCGCTTTCTTTCAATGCCAGTGGTGCCTTTACGCGCCGGAAGACCAGGATTGGGTGGACCATCACCTGCCCGAAAATATCCATCTAATTAAAGTGCCCTGCACCGGACGCATTGACCCACTTTTTGTGCTAAATGCGGTTCAGGGCGGCGCGGAAGGTGTCGTCATCAGCGGCTGCCTGCCCGAAAAATGCCATTACAAAGAAGGGAACCTGGCTGCTCGCAGACAACTGCAGGAATTCTCCAGTTTTCTCGACTATATCGGCTACGATAAAGAGCGTCTGCGCTTCGTCTGGTTGGACCTGCAGGACCGCGGACGAATTCAACGCGAACTAGCCGAGTTCGAGAGCCACCTAACGAAGCTCAGCCCGGCAGAAACCCTTGCGACGCGCGTTCCTCTGAACGAAGGAGGCACGCATGACTGAGCTGGAACAAAAAATCCGTTCTGAAGCGGAACGCCTGCTAAAAGAAGGTCTGGTGGACGTGGTAGTCGCCTTCCGTAAGGAAGACGCTCCCCTACGCCCACAGCCAGCCTTCTTTACCAACGAAAATGACCTGGAAAATCTGGTCTACAACGGCCTGTGCGCCAACAACCTCGCGAACTATCTGACCCGCTTTCCGGATGAGACACGCATCGGCATGCTGGTGCGAGGCTGTGAAAACCGCTCTGTGAATGCGTTGGTCGTGGAAAAACAGCACAGCCGCGAAAGGCTCACTCTGATTGGCATTCCCTGCACCGGTATCCTGGATTGGCGCAAGATAGTGGCGCTTACCGGTGAGGACGTCCTCGGATGCGCTGAAAACGACGCCACTCTGACTGTCCGCACCAGGCACCAAACCTATCAACTCCCCCGGCAGGAACTCCTGCATGATTCCTGTTTGCGCTGCGTTCACCCCAACCCCCTCAGCGCTGATATCTTGCTCGGTGAAGCGCAGCCCGAAGGCGACCCATCCCTGATCCGCGAACGGGTGGAGATTTTTGAAGCTCTCACCCGAGAGGGACGCGCCGCGTATTTCAAGCAGGAAGCCGAGCGGTGCATCCGCTGTTACGCGTGCCGGGAAGCCTGCCCGATGTGTTACTGCGAGGAATGTTTTGTGGACCACAACACCCCGCGCTGGACGGAAAGCGGCACCAGCCCGGCCGGGACGCATGCCTGGCATATCATTCGCGCCTTTCACCAGACCGGACGATGCACCAGCTGCGGCGCTTGCGAGCGTGCCTGTCCGATGGACATCCACATGACTTATCTTACTGACAAACTTGGCAAGGATATGTGGGACAGTTACCAATTCGCGGCGGGCATGGACGATAAAACCCAGCCGCCCTTTGCCTCATTTTCGCTGGATGACAAGAAACACTTCCAGGCAGGAGGAAAACAAGCATGAAATACATCCTCCCCAAGCACGAACTCAATACACTTCTGAAAAGTTGGTTAGATGAGTACGCCGTCCTGGCTCCCCAAAAAGCCGGCGCGTACACGGAATTTTTACCATACACCGTCCAAGCGGAAGTCTGCCTGGATGAGCCTCACAACACGCGCTACCCTGCCAAAGCGCTCTTCTTCCCGCAATCGGAAGCCATCTTGAAATACAAGCGAGACCTTGGCCAACTGGAAAGTACTGAGCTTGTGCCGCAGAAACGTGTCATTTTTGGAATCCGCCCCTGCGACGCGAAAGCCGTGACCCTGCTGGATACCGTCTTCGCGGAAGGGGATAATCAAGATCCTTTCTGGTTAGCCCGCCGCGCGGAAACGCTCGTCATCGGACTCGGATGTCATGAACCCTGCGCGACCTGTTTTTGCACCAGCGCGGAATCCGGTCCCTTCCACACGGAAGGCATGGACGCGCTGCTGACAGACCTCGGCGGCGAATATTTGGTAGAACTGCTCTCAGACCGCGCTGCCGGTTTGTTTGGCAGCCTGGCGACTGCCGAAGCTGCGCAGCAGGAAAGCGCGCAAGCGATCCAGGCCGCCGCGGAACAAGCCCTTCCCAAGGCTTTTGAGCTTGAAGGTCTCAAAGGCAAGCTTGACCGGGTATTTGACCAGGATATCTGGGCTGAACTCGCGCAGTCCTGCCTTGGCTGCGGTATCTGTACTTTCTTGTGCCCCACCTGCTTTTGCTTTGACCTGGTGGACGAAGCGCAGCGAGATACGCGCGTACGCAACTGGGATACCTGCATGTTCCGGGTCTACTCACTGGAAGCTTCAGCGCATAATCCCCGCCCTACGCGCAAGGAACGCACCCGCCAACGCCTGATGCACAAATACAGCTACTGGTGGGAGCACGCCGGAAAATTGGGCTGCACAGGCTGCGGGCGCTGCGTACGCTACTGTCCGGTCGGTTTGGATATTCGCGCGATGATTCGCAAAGCCAGCGCGTACGAAAATGAGGTGCTGCATGCCAACTAATCAACCTACGCGCAACCCCTACCAACCAACACCCATGCGTGTCCTGCGCGCCTATTACGAATCCACCGACCGCAGCCTGAAAACGTTGGAGCTGTCCTTCGAAAACCACGCGGACAGCCAGGCGTTTTTTAAGAAGTTTAACCCGGGGCAGTTTTGCCAGCTTTCTCTCTTTGGCAAAGGTGAGTCCCCCCTTGGGGTTGCTTCGGCTGCCTGGGAAGGCGACTTTGTGCGCTTCACCATCCAGCGCATGGGCTCCGTTACCAAAGCGCTGCACGACCTAAAAGCTGGCGATCCCATCGGGATGCGCGGACCATTAGGCAACGGCTTCCCACTCGCGGATTGGAAAGGTAAAAATCTGGTCATCATCGGCGGGGGCTGCGCATTCTCCACGCTGTATTCCCTCACCAAACATCTTCAACACCCCCAAAACCGGCCGGACTTCGGTCAGTTGGTGGTTATTTACGGCGCTCGCAGCTCCGGCTTATGCATGTACAAGCATGATATCCAGAGTTGGTACCAGCGCGATGACATGGAAGTCCACCAGGCGATTGATGTTCCCGAAGAAAGCTGGGATCATCACGTCGGTTATGTGCCGGATGTGGTCAAACAAATCGCGCCTTCACCGGATAACGCGGTTGCGATCGTATGCGGCCCACCCATCATGACCAAGTTTACCCTGCCCGCGCTCGTTTCGCTGGGTTTTCCGCCAGAGACGATTTTCACCTCCCTGGAAAAACGCATGAAATGCGGCATCGGCAAGTGCGGCCGCTGTAACATCGGTTCAAAATACATCTGCAAAGACGGTCCGGTCTTCAGCCTGGCGGAACTCAACGCGCTGCCCGCGGATATTTAATGGAGATAGCATGAGTCAACGCGGAATTCCCCAAAAAACTAAAGATGAACACAGCATGACCATCCGGCGCGGCATGGTCACGCGCAACTACCTGATGACCTGGGACCTGGATAAATGCGTCGGCTGTCAGATCGGCCCGATTGTCTGCCCCAAGGAAGCCCTGACGCATGTCCCGGTCCAACTGGAGAACGGCCGCATCGCGGTCAAAGCTTCCGTGGACGTGGACGAGAAGAAATGCGTGAATTGCGGCATGTGCGTTGTCTCGTGCCCTACACACGCCATCAGCCTGACAATCAATGGCAAACCCGAAATCCCGGTGCGAGAGTACGAAACCTATCCAGAGTACATCGCGAAAACCATCTTCCGGCGGGAGCTTTTTGACTTCAGCCTTAAAGATTTCGTCATTGATAACTGTTCCGCGAATGTCATCAGCTACGACGAGCAGCGCGACACGATGCGCGTGGACTTTGCCAACTGCATTCACTGCCGTCAGTGCGAAGTCGCGAGCAAAGGCGCCTTCGAAGTGCACCAGCCCTGGCAGGGTTCTGTGGAATTACACCGCGAACGCTGCGTGGAAGGGTGCTTTGCCTGCGCGGATATCTGCCCGACCCGCGCGCTGCATATCGACGACCAGGGCGAGCTGGTTTTGGCAGATTATTACTGCATCAAATGCGGAGCATGTATGCAGGTTTGCCCAATCAAACCAAAATATGAGAGTCAGGAATTTGAATTTGACTATCAAGGGATGCAGGTCAAACGGTCTCGCGATGTACTGGTGAACACGGATGAACTGGCGGTCAAAGTGGAACGCTGGCGGCTAAACCACAAGCCTGTATCCAGCGCATCCTGGACCGAAGCCCTGCGCAAGCTCGCCGATGATAAGGCAAAAATGGTCGAGATTGACCGCAAACGTGCTTTACGCCGCGCGGATCTGGTGCGCGCCTTGCGCGGGCACACCCTGACCGAGACGCGCTCAGTGGCTAAGCCAAACAAAAAGAGCTGAACCGCTGAAAACTCTTCACAAGGCGTAACATGAGATAAAAATGAGAACCCTCAGGCGTATCCACAAACTGAGGGTTTCTTTTCTTATTTGGAGGAAAGCCAATGGCAAACAGCCTTATTCTTCTTGGCAAGCAATTGATTTCCGACACTTCTTCCGCGGAAATTCGCAGGATTGAGGAATTACTTAAGCTGGAAAATATCCCCTACCGGCTTCAAACGCAGCGAACGCGCGGAGCTTTAGGTTCAATGATAGACTCCCGTACATACGCAGCGTCGAATCTCGCGATGTATAAAGGGGCAGCGCAGCCAACGTTTGTGTATGCTATCTACGTGCGCAAAAAGGATTACCAACGCGCCCATGCGCTAATGCAGGAGCGTTAATTTCGTTTTCTCCTGGGCAAGCCGCCGCGCAAAGGCTCACGCCTCCGAGCCATATCCAAACCTGCTCGAATAATCAAAAGACCAGCCTGTTTCCCGGGTGTATTCTGGGTTCTTTTCCCCGGGTCCGTAGATGAGCACACGCGCCCGCGAGCGCAAACGCCCGAAACTCAATGCATCCGGCGCAGCGGTTATCGCGTTGCGAAACGTGCCGCTGTTCAGGTAATAACACTGCCTTCCTTCAGCTGCATGCAAGAGCTCCACAGCCGGGCTGTGTGTGTGACCGCTGACGATACAGGTTACGGAAGATTTGCTGCTGCTCAGGCATTCTTCTTTTTGTATCATTGCCATCAGCGTGCCCAGCTTATACTTCCCTGAGAGCGAATCAATCAACTTCTCGAAAACCCAGAATGGTATGCGCTGCTTCCAGATGCGTTTGTCCAGCAGTATTCGCAGGTTGAGAAGCGGAAGCCCAACCAGTGCGCCCAGGTTCAAAAACTGCTGCTTCAGCACGCCATCCCGCGCAATCTCGTCGCGAATCCACTTAAATATGGGTTCCAAGTAGCCCCAGGTTTCATCCCGATTCAGACCCGGGGTGGAGAAAAGAAAATTCATCAGTGCGTTGGCGGGGCGAACATTGTCAAATTCCATGAGGCGCTGATAAAGCAAAAGCAGGGGCGTTTGTCTTTGGATGCCGCTGACCGTGTAATAGTCCTTAAAGACTTTTGGCAGCCTGGCAGCTAATTCCAGGGTGGTAATATCACCCAACACCGGGCGTTTATAGTATTCCGCGGGTAGAAGCATCGGCAATAAAGCTTCCGAGTGCAGATTGACGCCAAAGTTGTTCGGATCATACTCATGCCCATGCCGCACCAAGACTCCGGGCTGTCCATCAAATGGATGCAGATACTGATTATCAAATGGGTCAGGGCTCTCCGCTTGCCCCAACATGCGCCTTACGGTGGAGCGGACTAACGGGCTAGCATTGGTCAGGCGGTCGTGATTTCCAGGGATGAAATGCACTCTGGTTGGGCGTTGAAAGGTATTTTCAAGGCCGCGGATGATTCGCAGGGTTTCCGCCACGCGCTCATCTTCAGCGATTGTATTGAGGATGGTCAAAATCATGGCTTCCTGCGCGCTGCCCGCAGCGATATCATCCAAATGCCCGTAAGGCCTCAGGCTGTCCTCCAGCCACAAGGCGGAACGGGTCAATTCAAAGATATCGCCAGCCAGCACCAAGTCAACCTCGGGCACCACGCCGTCATCCAGCGACTCCGCGATTTCCCGAAAAAATTCCTGATACACATCGGCGGGGAGGTTGTGATTGAACTGCATGGCGCCCAGTCTCAGGGACTTGGACTCCGCCAGATGCAGGTCGGACATGACTATCAGCATTTGCTACCTCATTACTCGTGTGAAGACCAAAGTCGCGGCTTCACCAGAAATATCAGAACCACTGCGTAAAGCGCGGAATTATTACTGCCCGCTCCAACGGAACGCGCCTGCTTCGCGCGTGCCAAACAACACGCGGGAACTGTCCGCCGGGTCGACCATAACGCTCTGATAACTCCAGCGGTTCAACACAGGCGTGGCAAGCTGCCAATGCGCGCCGCTGTCTCCGCTCCAATAGACAGACCCCGCCCCGCCCGCGGCCATCAAGGCTGTGTTTTGGCTGTGGAAAGCGATGGAAAGGATGTTTGTCCCAACAGCCCCAACCGGCACCCACAGCATGCCGGTGTTATCCCGCATATAGATGCCATTGACCGTAGCCGCGAAGTAGTCGTCGCCTCTGGCCAGTATTTGGTTGGTGTTGATGCCTTCCAGACCCTGGTTGATGCTGGTAAAAGCCCCGTCTTTCAGGTAGCGTGCTGTGCAGCTCCCATTGGTGTCGCAGGCGCTTAAAAGCACGCGTCCGAGCACGGTATCGGTCGATAAGCTGGTGATAGCATACCCGTTCAAGCCAATTTGGGTCCATGCGCCGCCTGAGTACTTCCACAAACCAGCCCCCGCGGTGCCGCCGTAGAGCGTGCTGCCAATCGCGGTCAAACTGATGAGCGGCGTGCTATTCAGTCCGGCTTCAGTTTGGACATACAGGGAAGCGAGAATTTCCTGCGCGGCGAAATCCTCCGGCTGGCTGACCTCTGCCAACACTCTCTCGACGTACCAGCCCGGGTCGTACCCCGCTGACTGGGGATTGTTGAGCGTGGTCCAGCTTTCTCCGCTTGAGACGTACACCGCGCTGGGTGTCAGGGCGTAGAGCTTGTTGTTGGCAGCCGTAAGCCAGGTGACCAGGCGGTTGCCCAGGCCTGAATTTACTTCCTGCCAAGTATTGCCGCCGTCATTCGTCCGAACCACACCAATACCGTAAACCCCCGCGTAAACGTACCCCGGCTGCCCTGTGATAGCGGCAAAGCCGTTGATTGAAAGGCTGCTCACATTGCTGTGGCTGGGGTTCCAGTTGCCGCCCTGATTTGTCGAGCGGTACAGCCCACGGTAGCTCAAGCCTGCGTACCAGTTTTGTGGTGTTCCCGGCGCGACTGCAAAATCATACAGGAACTGACCGCCCAACCCGGCGCTGCCCCAACTTCCGCCGTTGTTTGTAGAGCGGTATAGTCCGTTCTCGTAGGTGCAAGCAAACAGAGGTTTGGTCCCGCTTATGGATTGATCCAGGTACACCCGGTAAACTTCCACGTCTGTAGGCAGCCCACTGCTGACTTTTGACCAGTTGGTCCCACTGTTGGCGCTTTTGTACACACCCTCTCCGTGCCAAACGCCGCCAAAAATCAGGGCGGGGTTGCTGCTATCAATTGCCATGCTGCGCGCGCTGAGGTCGGAAACGCCGCTGTTAATCGCGCTAAAACTCGCGCCTCCGTTCACGCTCTTGTAAAAACCGTGTTCATGGGCGGCAAGGTACAGCACGCCGCTGTTAGTCGGGTCCACATCGATATCATAGAAGTAATCGTCCGTATTGAAAACGTCTCCACGCAGTAATAAACTCCAATCTGCGCCGCCGTTCACGCTCTGGTAAACCACGCCAATCAGGGTGTTCTTTATCCGTCCTGCAAAGTAGACGATAGAAGGATTCTGCGGGTCTACTTCCATGTCGTAGACTACATGCGGGTCGCTCAGGCTGCCGTTGGAGGCGAACCAATTCGCTCCCGCGTTGGTGCTCTTGTAGACTCCCCCGGCATAGGTGCCAGCGTAAAGAATACTTGTATTCTGAGGGTCAATCGCCAACGATTGGATATAGGTGTTATCCAGTCCGTTGATTTGTTGCGTCCAGTTTGCTCCCTGGTCTGTGCTGCGGTAAACCCCTGCGCCATAAGTCCCAAGGTAAATGATCGAGGGATTGACCGGGTCCACCGCAACTGCCGTGTATGTGCCGCCGTCCGGACCAATGGACATAGACTGCACCGGTGGCGGAGCATCCGGCGCCCTGAACAGAACGGGCATATAGATCACAACGCTGCCATCCGCGCTCTGGCTCATGCTCCCCGCCAAAACAGGCGCATAGAGCATTCCAGCCACGAGGACCGCGCTAAGAAATAGAGGAATTATTCGGGATTTTTTGTTTTTGTTCATTTGGCCGGCATTTCCGCACTTTCATTAACCAAGTTGAAGAACTGCAATGATTATGCCATCTTTTTTGCCAGCCGGCTTGGTTTTGATTTAAAGCAAAGCGCTCATCACCCGCGTAAATGTTTGGACGCAAGCCTGGACGGCGTCGTCGTTTACGTCGTTGTGCGTTACCAGGCGAAACGTGCGTTCACCCGTATCGCCAATCAGAACCCCTTGCTCTGCCAGAAGCGGCACAATCTCTTCGGCATTCTGCCGCACCGAAGGCTCAAGAGCCAGGTAGACCATGTTTGTGTACGGCGTTCCTTTATCGATTCGCAAGCCCGGAACTTCCCTTAGCCCGTCTGCCAACCGGCGCGCCCTTTGGTGATCTTCTGCCAGGCGCTCAATCATGTGGTCAAGCGCCACAATCCCCGCGGCCGCCAGAATTCCTGCCTGGCGCATGCCTCCGCCCAGCATTTTGCGCAGGCGGCGGGCTTTTGCGATCATTTCCCGGTTGCCGCACAACACAGACCCGACCGGCGCGCACAAACCTTTGCTCAGGCAAAAGGTGATCGAGTCCGCGGAGCGAACCAAATCCGAGGCCGGCAACCCCAGCGCTACAGCGGCATTAAAGATGCGCGCGCCGTCGATGTGCAGAACCAATCCATGTTCACGCGCGAACGCGGCCACGCTGTCGCAGTAATCAGGGCTCAGCGGCATGCCCCCGCAAGCGTTCTGGGTGTTTTCCAGAATGACCATGCGTGATATGGGTTCATGGAAATCCGTGGGGTTGCGTAGCGCGCCGTGCAGATCCTTTAGCGCAAGGCTGCCGTCTGCTTGGTTGGGAATCGTATGCATGGAAACCCCACCCAGGACGGAAACCCCGCCTGCTTCGTGCAGAAAGGTATGCCCTTGCCTGCCCATAATCACTTCGGCGCCGCGCTCGCAAACCGCGAGAACAGCCAGCAGGTTACCCATCGTCCCAGATGTGACAAAAAGCGCGGCTTCTTTCCCCAGCAGTTCCGCGGCTTGGTCTTCCAAGCGATTTACCGTAGGGTCTTCTCCATAAACATCATCCCCAACTTCAGCTTGCGCCATAGCCAGGCGCATCAAAGGGGTCGGTCTGGTCACGGTATCCGATCGAAAATCGTATTGGCGCATGTTCACTCCTGAGTGGAAAGCTGGTCCAAAACATTTTTTAATTCTTCCGGCAATACAGCCTGGAATTCTGTCGGAGTTTTTTCACCCGGCAGGATGATGCTTAATTTCGCGGCGTGCAGGAAGAATCGCTCCAGCGGCCAAGAGGCCTTGCGCCTGCCATAAACGCGGTCGCCCACGACCGGGCAGCCAATGTACGCCAGATGTACGCGAATTTGGTGCGTGCGCCCGGTAAAGGGATGCACCTCTAACAGGTCATGGTCCCTAAAGTTTTGCCTGGTGTGGTACTCGGTGACCGCTTTTCGGCCTTTGCCTTCGTACACAACCGCCATCTTCTGTCGGAATTTCGCATCGCGCCCGACCGCCGCTTCAATACGCCCGGTGGGTGTTGGAGGATGCCCATCCACCAGAGCCAGATAATACTTCTCAGTTTTTCTGGACTTGAACTGGCGCACGAACCATTCGTATGCGCTTTGAGTGCGGGCGAGGACCAACACGCCGGAGGTTTCTTTATCCAGGCGGTGCACCACCCCAGGACGTTCCGGCTCTCCCACGTGGCGCAATTCCGGCCAACGGTAAAGCGCGGCATTCACGATGGTACCGGTCATATGCCCGGCCCCCGGGTGGACAATCAGCCCTGCTGGCTTGTTTATGACAATTGTGTTTTCGTCCTGATAGATGACGTCCAGCGGCAGGTTTTCCGCGACGAGACCCTGTTCAATTTCCGCTGGCAATTCCACGCTGACCAATTGCCCGATTGCCAACTTGAGGGCAGGCTTAAAGCATACCTGACTGTCCACTCGGACTTTCCCGTTGGCGATAAGCTCCTGGAACTGTGAGCGGGATAATTCCGGTAAATTTTCCGCCAGATATTTATCCAGCCGCTCTGGCTCAGTTTGCTGGAAGCGAAGTTCTTTTGGCAATGCTTTCATGGATGCGCCTGCATTTATCTTAAACCTCGTCCTGGTTATTTTTCACGCCAGCTAAGCTTTGCGCGCGCGTTTTCTTTTCTTCCAGTACCAGCGCGAGGATGAGCAGCCCGACCCCAACGGTCACGCAGGAATCCGCAATGTTAAACACCGGAAAGCGCCCCACGGCGATGAAGTCCAACACATAGCCCAGAGTAAAGCGGTCAATCAAATTTCCAATCGCTCCGCCTAACATAATTGCCAGGCAGACGCGCACAAACTTCTGCGCGTACGGTATGGTCTGATAGTACACCAGAATGAACAGGATAATCGCCGAGGTGAGCACCTTCAAAACCGTGTTCCCATTCTGGAAAATCCCGAACGCCGCGCCTGTGTTCTGCCAGTACACGATGCGGAAGAACTCCGAAGGTGGGAACGGCAGCCATGCCTGGCCTAAGACCAAGCTTTGACGGATGAAGTATTTCGTTAGCTGGTCTACAAGAATGACAAGCAGGGCAATCCCAAAAAGCAGGAGATTTAGCTTAAGTTTCGTTTTCAAGACGGATATCCTCTCCCTACCTGGCTTTTTGAATGCGCAGAGTCAACTGCTCGCTGTCAAAGCTGTCGCTGGCAGTAATCCAGGTGCCGGTTTCGTCCATGTTTTCCAATTCCACCGCAAGCGTTTCAGCTTTAATCATGTCAGCGCTGGTACGCACGGCTTCGGTCAGCAGCGGAGTGGCAGTGTAATGCAAGTGAATGCGGTCCGCGATATCCAATCCGCCGTCCTTGCGCAGGGTTTGCACGCGGCGGATAAATTCCCGCGCCAGCCCTTCATAGACCAGGTCCTGCGTCAGGTGGATATCCAATGCCGCTAAATAAGGTCCATCGGATGCGACTTCGACGCCTTCCCGCGCGGATGTGTGCACTTCCACCTCATCCGGTTGAATTTCGTAATATTTACCATCCACCTGAACCACCAGATTGATGCCGTCCAGCAACTTTTGGGCGCTCTCCTGCATTGGCAGCTCCAGGATAGCTTTGCGGATTTGGGGGAAGAGGTTCTTGTACTTCTGCCCGAGCTGTTTCGGGAGCGGATTGATGCGGTAATCCACGGCCTCACCAGCGCCGCTGAGCAAGCGCACGGATTTGACGTTCAACTCTTCGAGCAGCACGTCCCTAAAACGTTCGACCAGTTCCGCGTCTTCGGCAGAACCGACCGCGAAGGCTACCTCAGCCAATGGCTGACGGACTTTGATATTGGACTTATTGCGCGCGGCATGCCCAAGGGAAGCCAAACGCATCACCAGCGCCATATCGCGGTTGAGTTTCTCGTTAATGCGCTCCGGGTCGGCTTTTGGCCAATCAATCAGGTGAACAGAAACCGGCGCGTCTTTGTTCACGGCGCGCACCAGGTTCTGGTAGAGTTCCTCCGCCATGAAAGGCATGGTTGGCGCAAGCAAGCTGGCAAGCGTGGTTAGGGCGGTGTAGAGCACTTCGTAAGCAGCGGCTTTATCGCCGTCGGACTCGCTTTTCCAGAAGCGCCGGCGGGAGCGCCGCAGATACCAGTTGGAAAGCTGGTCCACAAAAACTTCGATAGGTCGGGTTGCCCCGAGCACATCGTAGGCTTCGTAGGCAGCCGTCACGTCGCGGACAAGCGCGTTCAACGAAGAGAGCAGCCAATGATCCATCTGGCTGAACTGTGGAATGACGTCCATGTCCGGCATCCATTTATCCAGATTGGCATAGGTGACAAAGAATGAATAGGTATTCCACAGCGTCAGGCTGAAGGTCCGCAGTACTTCCCCAACCAGGTCTGCGCTAAAGCGGCGCTCATTACCCGAGGGACTGGAGGTATACAGGTACCAGCGCACTGCGTCCGCGCCGTGCTGGTTGATAACCTCCCATGGGTCCACGACATTCCCGCGGGATTTGGACATTTTCAGCCCGTCGCCGTCAAGAATAAGACCCAGACAAACCACATTTTTATAGCTGATGCTGTCAAAAACCAGGCCGCTGATGGCAAGCAGTGAATAGAACCAACCGCGGGTCTGGTCTACCGCCTCGCAGATGAAATCCGCGGGGAACTGCTGTTTGAATTCTTCGACGTTTTCAAAGGGGTAGTGCCACTGCGCCACCGGCATCGCGCCGGAATCAAACCACACGTCAATCAATTCCTTGACGCGCCGCATTGTCCCCTGCCCGCAGTCCGGGCAGCTAAACTGCACAGCGTCAATATGCGGGCGGTGCAGGTCCATTGCTGATAAATCATTCCCGGCTAAAGTGCTCAACTCCGCAACGGAGCCGACGCAGCGCTGTTTGTGGCAGTGGGAGCATTCCCAGACTGGCAGAGGCGTGCCCCAATAGCGGTCGCGCCCTAGCGCCCAATCGATGTTGTTTTCCAGCCAGTTGCCAAAGCGCCCGTTTTTGATGTGCTCCGGAACCCAGTTTATCTCCTGATTGAGCTGCACAAGGCGGTCTTTGATTCTACTGGTGCGAATGAACCAGGTCGGACGCGCGAAGTAAAGCAGCGGTGTGCTGCACCGCCAGCAGAAAGGATAGGTGTGCGTAATTCGGGCGGACTTCATCAGCAGTCCGCGCTGATCCAGGTCTTCAGTAATGCCGGGATCGGCATCCTTCACGAACACGCCAGCCCACGGAGAAACCTCTTTCTTAAATTTCCCTTCGTCATTGATTGTCATCAACACCGGCAGGTCGTACTCTTTTGCCACAGCCATGTCATCAGCGCCAAAAGCAGGCGCGATGTGCACCAGCCCGGTGCCATCCCCAGTCGTGACGTATTCCGCGTTCACCACGTAATGCGCTGGTTTGTCCGTCGGAAGAAAGGTGAACAGCGGGGCATAACGTTTGCCCTTAAGCGCGCGTCCTTTCATAGTTTTAAGAATCTTGACTGGCGTATCGCCAAATACGGCTCCGATGAGGTCTTTTGCCAGAATCAGGCGCTCGCTGCTCAGGCCGTCCGCGCGGGAAACCAGCGCGTATTCAACGTCCGGGTGCGCTGCCACTGCAACGTTGCCGGGCAAGGTCCAGGGGGTCGTTGTCCAGACCAGCAGATAGGTTTCGGGTTCATCCACAAGCGGGAATCGCACGAAAACAGAGGGGTCTTCCGTATCCCGATAGCCCTGGGCTACTTCGTGGTCCGAAAGCGGAGTGCCGCAGCGCGGACAGTACGGTACGACCTTGAAGCCCTGATAGAGCAGGTCCTTATCCCAGATAGACTTTAACAGCCACCAGACGGATTCAATGTACTCATTTCGATAGGTAACGTACGCCCGGTCCAGGTCCACCCAGTAACCGATACGTTCTGTCAGCCGTTCCCAATCCTGAATGCGTTCAAAGGCTGATTCGCGGCACAACGCGTTAAATTTTTCGATACCGTAGGTCTCGATTTGTGATTTGTTTGTGAAGCCGAGCTTCTTTTCTACCTCAATTTCCACAGGCAAGCCGTGCGTGTCCCAGCCGCCGCGGCGGTCCACGTAAAAACCGTTCATCGTCTTGTAGCGCGGGAACATATCCTTAAACACACGCGCCAGAACGTGGTGAATTCCCGGCTTACCATTAGCGGTCGGCGGACCCTCGAAAAAGACATAGGGTGGTCTGTCCTTGCGGTCATCAGATGACTTTTCGAAAACTTCGTTCATCTTCCAGAAGCGCAGGATGCCATCTTCCAGGACCTTGACATTCAGTTTTGGTGAAACGGCGTTAAACATACTCCTCCAACAAAAAACTCGTCCCAATTCAGGGACGAGCATAAACCCGCGGTACCACCCTGGTTCCCGGGAACTCCCGGGCAACTCAGCATCTTTGCCCACAAAGGCAAACACAGCTGCTTCTAACGCTGCAGCAATACGGCTCCCTTACTGACCTGACGGCGTTCGGTTCGCGGCTCCGGAAGGATTTTCTGCTCGACTTTCCGTCCCGGCTTACACCCGCCCGGGTTCGCTGTCGGATTAATCCAGCTTACTCGTTTCCATCAATGCCTTTAACAAAAGTAAATTATCCCATAAAAACAGCTTCAGGTCAACAATAATGACCTGGCGAGCCCGCAGCTTTGTTCAATTCGCCAGCACTACTCACCACATTCTCCGATTTAATCCATATTTTCGGTATTTCAACAAACCGAAAACCGATGCTGTTAAATTTTTCAAGAGCCAAGAGAATCAAAAACACCCCTTCCGGGGTGTTTGGGTGCCTGGACGGTTTCGAACCCTCAACCTCCTCATCCACAGTGAGGCGCTCTGCCGTTGAGCTACAGGCACCATATAGGCGGTCATTCTATCACAGCGCTTTCCTCTGTGCAAGGACTGCCGCCACCTGTTTTTCCAGCTCGCCATCGGGCACCACTTGCTGGGTTCGCGCCGCCAGGTCCTTCAGGACCACCTCCCCACGCGCGATTTCATCCGGTCCAATCACAAGCGCGGCGCGCGCGCCCAAACGGTCAGCATACTTGAGCTGCCTGGTAAGTTTGTCGGTTCCAGGAAATGAGAACACCTTGAATCCCGCCCGCCGCAGACGCGCCGCGACTCGGCTCGATGTATTCCGGCAGCTTTCATCAAACACCGACACAAAGACAGCATCAGCAGCCGCGTTCCTCTGAGGAATTAACCCAAGGGATTCCAGCAGCAAAAGGATGACCACATCACCCATTGCGAAACCCACACCCGGCAGAGGCCTTCCACCTACATCGGCGACAAGGTTGGAGTAATGCCCGCCGCCCAGAATAGCCCTGAAGTTGCCGGCGGTATCGCGCGCCTCAAAGACGGTGCCGGTGTAGTAATCCAAGCCGCGGATAATCTTCGGCTCGTAGGCTGTATATTCCCGCACGCCCAGCGCATCCAGCTCAGTAAATAACGCCATAAGTTCCGGGGACTGCTGCCACAGCTCAGAATTGGTTAAGAGGGATTTTAACGCGTTCAATTGGCCCAGGCTTAAACCCAGGTCAAGAACGTTCTTATTCCACACATCCGTCGGCTGCTTGTCAATCCGGTCGATCAGGCGCAGAACCGCTGGCCGCAGCTCCGTCTGGATTCCAATTTGGGAGAGCTGAGCGTCCATCAAACGGCGGTCATTTATCAGGATTTTTACCTGGTCCGGGCGCACCCCCACACTGCGCAGGAATTCAGCCGCGACTGCAATGAGTTCCGCATCCGCCGCGACCTGATCAGCTCCGATAAGGTCAATGTTCCACTGGAAAAATTCGCGCGTGCGGCCTTTTTGCGGGCGTTCATAGCGCCAGAAAGGTCCAAATGACCACCAACGCAGGGGGAAAGTCAACTCATTTTGTTTTTGCGCGACCATGCGCGCCAGGGTCGGCGTTAATTCAGGGCGCAGCGCGATGTTTTCTCCACTGCGATCAGGGAAAACGAAAGCCTGTTCCTTCACCAATTCCTCTCCGGATTTGGCTGCGTACAGGTCGATTGTCTCAATACAAGGTCCATCATATTCCTGGTAGCCAAAAGCCGTGGATATTTCCTGAACCTTGCTAATGAGCCATCGGCGCACAGCCATCTCTTCCGGATAAAAATCCCGGGTACCCTTTACACTTCTCACGATTTTTTCCATAGTTGCTGGTCCTTTAACGAATCTGTTTAAAGTATATCATGGGGAAAATCGGGTAAAATTAGCTTATCAACGGGTTATTCTCAAGGAAATGCGATGAAAATTAGCGAAATTCTGGAAATCTCCCAGGGCAAACTGCTCACCCCATACGCGAATCTTGACATTGAGATTTCCGGCGGTTTCGCTGGTGACCTGATGAGCGACGTTCTGGCAAGCATACAACCGGAATCTGTATTGATCACCGGACTTAGCAACCCGCAGGTCATCCGCACTGCGTTGATTGCCGACGTGCGCTTGGTTATCTTCGCACGCGGGAAGCAGCCTGCTCAGGAGACAATCAGATTAGCAATCGAGGAGAAATTACCTATCATCAGTTCTGACCTCGGTCTGTACGAAATCAGTGGGAGGTTGATGCAAAACGGCCTGCCCAGCTTTGAAAAACGCATGCTGCATGCCTTTGACCGCGACTGAGCGCCATTATGTTTCCAACTAAGCCCCCAATAAGTGACGACGAAGCCGCGAAAATTACGCGCGTGGAAGAGCTCGCATATGAGCTCAGCGTTGGCGAGGTGATGACCAGGAATGTGTTTACCATGCGCCCGGACCAGACAATGCGCGAAGCCCTGGACGAATTCAAAACGCATCGAATTTCTGGAGCCCCGGTGGCAATTGATGGAAATTTACTGGGCATCCTTTCTATTGAAGACATGATCCGCTCGCTGCGCGATGGACGCATCGACCTGAGCGTCGCGGATTACATGACCTCGGATGTCATCACCGCCAATAAACAAGACCCTGTAATTGAGGCTCTAAAACTTTTTGTTAAGTCCCACCTTGGTAGGCTCCCCGTAGTGGACAAAGACAATAAGCTTGTCGGAATTCTGACCAAAAGCGACATCACCAACGGCTTGTTAAAAGCGCTTCAGAACGATTTTGAAGCAGAGGAACTGATCCGCTACCGGGCTTCGCATTTGTTCGAGGATATTATCTCTGACCGCAGTACCCTTACCCTGCGATACAACGTGAAAAAGAACGATTTTTCACGCGGAGGCGCCGCCTCCAACAATATCAAAAAAGCCTTACTCAGGCTCGGCGCTACCCCACAGATTGCGCGCAGGTGCGGCATCGCGGTGTATGAAGCCGAGATGAACCTGATTATCCACACCAACCACGGCGGCGTCTTACGGGTGGAAATCGAACCAGACCGCATCACGATGGAAGCCTATGACGACGGTCCGGGAATCCCGGATATCTCGCTGGCGATGCAGCCTGGCTATTCCACGGCGCCGAAGGAAATCCGGGATCAGGGTTTTGGAGCCGGGATGGGATTGGTGAACATCAAAAGCTGCGTGGATGAGATGAACCTGGCTTCCTCTTTGGACCGCGGCACCAATCTCTATATGGTCATGCACCTGGACAAATCCAAACAGTTGGCATGAAAGAAGTTGACCTATGTATCTTAATGAAATCCAAGACCAACTACAGCTAAAAGCCCTGACCGCACCGGTCAATTCTGATTCCATCGAAATCCGCACTGGCTACACATCTGACATGCTCAGCTGCGTCATGACCGGAGCGCTGAGCGGGAGCGTCTGGGTAACGCTGATGGCGCACAACAACATCGTTGCGGTAGCCTCCCTTTTGGACATTCCTGCGATTATCATTACTGAAAATGCCCAGCCAGATGAGCTCACCATTGCCCGGGCTCGTGAAAAAGAAATCGGGCTTTATTCAACTCCCAGACCGACCTTCGAAATTGTAGGCAAGCTTTGGGAAATGGGCGTCCGGGCAGAGGAAACGTGAGGGTTCCTCTGTGATAACCTTTCGCGCTGAGCTGCATGTCCACACGGTTCTTTCGCCTTGCGCCGGAACAGACATGCTGCCCGAGCCGATTGTGGATGCAGCGCTCTTTAATGAAATCAATCTGATAGCCATAACGGACCACAATTCCTGCTATAACGCCGCCCCGGTGATGAAAGTCGGGCGGCGAAAAGGATTGCTGGTGCTGCCAGGGATGGAATTGGAAACTGAGGAAGAGGTCCACTCCATCTGTCTATTCGACACGCTGGATCAACTTTTAGCGCTGCAGAAAATTGTTGACGCGAGGCTTCCGTTTTATCCAAACAATGAAGAATTTTTTGGTCCGCAGTGGGTCGTGGATGAACATGGCAAAAAGCTGCGGTCTGAGAAAAGGCAGCTGCTCTTCCCTGTCCAAATTTCCATCCAGAGAGCCTGTAAGATGGTGAAAGACCTCGGAGGCCTGTTCATACCGGCACATATCAACCGGGAAGCGAACGGTTTGCTTTCGCACTTGGGTACGGTACCTCCTGATCTGGATGTTGAGATACTCGAAATCAACAGGCATACGACCAAGGAAGCCTGCCTGAAACGACACCCCGAACTGGCGCATTACCGCTTCCTGCGAAGCGGCGACGTGCACTATCTGGATGGTTTCCTGGGCGCAAATATATTTACCGCAAAAAACAGCTCACTCAAGGCAATCACAGAAGCGCTGCTCAACACCCTCTGAGCAGTTCCTGAAAAATAATTTAAAAATGTCAAAAAGTCATTGACCTAAACCCTTTTCAGGGTTAAACTAATTGCATGTTTTTTCACAAACTTCTAACAAATGTTTGCATTGAGGAGTACTTATGACCCATTCTGAAAACAATGTAACTGCCAATCCGCTTGAGAATACCGAACAGAAATCGGTGATTGATGCAATAATTGATGATAACCTTCATCTGAACGGCGCCACCATGGTTATCCTCAATCAGGTTCAGGAAAAAATTGGTTACATTTCCAAACCTGTGCAGGCTTACATTGCTGATCGATTGGGAGTGCCTATCTCAAAGGTACACGGGGTAGTTTCGTTTTACTCGTTTTTCACAACGTCTCCGCGCGGAAAGCATACCATCAAATTCTGCCTTGGAACCGCTTGTTACGTGGGCGGGATTGACCAGATCATTGAAAAAGCAAAACAATTGTTGAATATTGAACCCGGCAATACTACGCCGGACGGCTTGATTACCCTGGAGGTTTGCCGCTGCGTCGGCGCTTGCAGCCAGGCGCCCGTGGTGGTTGTGGATGACAACATCCGAGGCCGCATGCAGCCGAACAGGTTCCCAAAACTAATTCAGGACATTCAAAGTCAAGAGGCTGCCCATTGAGAGAAATCGCCCTGCACATCCTCGATATTGCTGCTAACAGCATATCCGCGGGTGCCGCGAATATCTCAATCAGCATCGCTGGAAATCACATAGACGACACCCTGGAAATTTCGATTTCCGATGATGGCAAGGGAATGAGCCCGGAAATGGTACAGATAGTGACCGACCCATTTACAACCAGCCGGACTGAACGGAATGTAGGTTTAGGAATACCCCTGCTGAAAGCCGCAGCAGAAGCATGCAACGGCTCGTTCGGAATTAGCTCCGAGATCGGCAAAGGAACCAAGGTGCAGGTGCGTTTCCAACTTGGTCACATTGATCGGATGCCGCTGGGTGACTTGCCGAGCACATTTTTGGGACTGATCAT
>CAZPWL010000012.1:2507-24711 GCA_964590535.1 uncultured Anaerolineaceae bacterium | reverse complement strand
TTCTGTGGGCTCGCAAGGGTAAACTGGGGAAGATAGAAAGCTTCTATTTAATGGGCATGTATTTCATTTTCATCATTCTGCGCGCTGTAATCTTCCCGGCTGACTTCTAATAGCTTCATCTGAAAAATCCAGAACCGGCAGTCTTGGAGAGAGACTGCCGGTTTTTTGTCGTTGGGAATACCCTTTTTTCTTGTGCGTGGCGGCTTTTGCGTGCGGGGACCCGCTCAGCGAAATAATCTGAGTACTTGGGGTAAAATCACTTTATTGATTGCGAAATGCGAAAAAGGAACATACATATGCGCGTGTTAATTATTGGTACCGGTTACGTTGGTCTTAATACGGGGGTTGTGCTCAGTTACATTGGTCATGATGTAACCTGTCTGGATACCAACGCGGAAAAAATCAATCTGCTGCGAAGCGGAAAGACGCCGTTCTACGAACCCCACCTGGATGAGATGCTGGCGGCTGTCGGTCCAAAAATGCGCTTCACGACCAGCTACGCGGAAGCAGACCTTTCGACCGTGGATGTCGTTTTCATCGCGGTGGGCACGCCTTCTCTTGCTGACGGCAACGCGGACCTGAGTTACGTACGCCAGGCTGTGGAGGCTATCGCGCAGGAGATGGATGGTCACTTCCTGGTTGTGGTGAACAAATCCACCGTGCCGATTGGTTCGGGAAACTGGGTTGGTTCGCTCATCAAAGAAAGCTACGAGAAACGGGTCGGAGCGAAGGCGGACGGACGCTTCAGCGTGGTCTCAAACCCGGAGTTCCTGCGGCAGGGCGCGGCGCTTTTTGATTCCTTTTATCCGGACCGGGTTGTGGTGGGGTCCGAGAACTCCCACGGCATTCAGCGTTTGAGTGAATTATTCGCGCCCATTTTAGAACAAAACTTTGCGCCGCCTTCCTGCCTGCCCAGACCTGAAGGGCTGACCAAGGTGCCGCTCCTCGTCTGTGACCTGACCAGCGCCGAGGTGATCAAGTACGCCGCCAATGCGTTTCTTGCGCTCAAGATTTCGTATATCAATGAGATTGCCCGGCTGGCACAGCGGGTGGGGGCGGATGCCACCCTGATTGCGCGCGGGATCGGCCTCGATAGCCGCATTGGGCCGCGCTTCCTGAACCCCGGCATCGGTTGGGGCGGTTCCTGCTTTGGCAAGGACACTGCGGCGCTGGTGGCCACTGCGCGTGATTACCAGCTGGAGATGCCAATTGTGCAGGCCGCCCGGGATGTAAACTACCGCCAGCGTACCTGGGTGGTGGACGCGCTGCAGGAAAGTTTGAAGATTCTCAAGGGCAGGCACATCACGCTCTTGGGCTTCAGCTTCAAGCCGGATACCGACGACCTGCGCGACGCGCCCTCGCTGGACATCGCCCGCTTGCTGGTGCAGCGTGGCGCCGTTGTCCGAGCGCACGACCCGGTGGCTCTGGCCAATGCTCAGCGTTTATACCCCGACTTGGGCGTCAGATACTGCCAGGATGTAAGCGAAGCCTTGCAAGGCGCGGAAGGCATTGTGCTGGTGACCGAATGGCCTCTTTACCGTGAACTGGAGTGGGAGAAAATTCCGCCTGTGCTGGTAGTTGACGGCCGCAACTTTTTGGACCGTGAAAAACTAAAAGGGCTCGGCTTCAGCGTGCTTGGGGTAGGCCGGTAGAAAAGCCAATTTGCCCAAAAATTTTCCTTTTGCGATGCGCATAGCCACTGCTGGCACAGCGTGACCCGGCATAATTCGAGCGGGCAGTATTCCAGAGATAGGCGGCGGAGAAAAACTGCGCTTCCACGCAAACCATGCGCTGTGTATAATTGGGCTTTGTTCGAATAATACAAAAATAGGAGTGTTTTATGCCAGACATGTTTTGTTACCAATGCCAGGAAACCCTGCAGAATAGCGGATGCGTCCGGCGGGGTGGGGTGTGCGGCAAATCAGCGGACGTCGCGAATTTGCAGGATTTGTTAATTTACCTATTGAAGGGGATTTCCTTCTGGGGTACGCGCGGACGCGATATGGGCGTTGTTAGCGAAGAAACGGATTTGTTCGTAGCCCAGGCGCTCTTCGCCACCATCACCAACGCGAACTTTGACCCGGACCGTTTTATCGCTTTAATCAAGAAAGCGATTAGTTTGCGAGATGCGTTGCGTCAACGCGCGCAAGCAGCCTGTTACGAACAACACGGCGGCGACCCCTGCCGCAGCAGCGGACCGGATTGGGCTGGCTGGCATCCAGCAGATTACACTCTGGAAACCTTGCTGGAAAAAGCCGTGACAGTCGGGGTTTTGTCAGATGCGGAGCTTGATCCTGATGTGCGTTCCCTGCGGGAGCTCATCATCTACGGACTTAAGGGCATGGCTGCATATGCCGATCACGCGTATGTGGCTGGGGGTAGGGATGACACGGTGCTGGCTTTCATGCAGGAAGCGCTTGAAGCGACCACGCGTAAGGAGATGGGCGTGAATGAATTGTTGGCTGTGGTGCAGCGCACAGGCGAATTTGGCTTGAAAGCGATGGCTTTGCTGGACAGCGCCAATACCAGCCGCTATGGGAATCCGGAACCCACGCAGGTCAACATCGGCGTGCGGCCTGGTCCCGGAATCTTGGTGAGCGGGCATGATTTGGTGGACCTGGATGAGCTGCTGCAGCAGACCGAAGGTACGGGCATCAACGTGTACACGCACGGCGAGATGCTGCCCACCAACGCCTACCCGGGCTTAAAGAAATACGCGCATCTGGCTGGCAATTACGGCGGCTCCTGGTGGAAGCAGTCCAAAGAATTTGAAAGTTTTAACGGCGCTATCCTGATGACCACCAACTGCATTACCCCGGTGCGCGAATCTTACCGCGACCGTATTTTCACCACGGGGCTTGCTGGCTTCACTGGCATACCGCACATCGCGGACCGCGAACCCGGCCAGCAGAAGGATTTCTCGGCCTTGATCGCGCGCGCGAAAAGCTGCGAGAGCCCGCTGGAATTGGAAAGTGGCACCATCCCGATTGGCTTTGCTCATCATACATTGCTGAGCGCGGCGGACAAAGTCATCGAAGCTGTAAAGAGCGGCGCGATTAAGCGCTTTGTGGTGATGGGTGGCTGCGACGGACGCCAGAAAGAACGTGATTACTTTACGCAGGTAGCCCAGGCTTTACCGGAGGATACTATCATCCTGACAGCAGGCTGTGCCAAGTACCGCTACAACAAGCTGGGGCTGGGCGAGATTGCTGGTATCCCGCGCGTTTTGGACGCGGGGCAGTGCAACGACTCGTACTCCCTTATTGTGATTGCCCAGGCGCTGGCGCAGGCTTTCGGCGTTTCAGTGAACGAACTGCCGCTTTCTTATGATATCGCGTGGTATGAACAGAAGGCCGTGATTGTGCTGCTGGCGCTTTTAGCCTTGGGCATCCGTAAAATCCGGCTTGGACCGACGCTGCCGGCTTTCCTCTCTCCGAATGTGGTTGATGTGCTCGTCAAAGCCTACGACCTCAAACCCATTGCCGGCGCAGAGGAAGACGTGCAGGCTATGCTGGCTGGCAATTAGCGGATAGCGGAATTTAATTACAAGGGAGGCGCTTCTCGGAAGACTAGCGCCTCTTTTTTTATATTACCCAAATGACCCGAACAAAGTTCTCAGTCCGCCAACGAGCGCAGGTAATGGTGGTTGGTCCGAAAGGTTGAACGACACATCCGTGCTTGTACCTCCGCACACAGGCAATTTGCCAGGGTTAAAGCAGCTTGCCGTAGTTCAGCAGGGCAAAGGCTGTGGCAAAGGGCACATTTTCAAACTGAAAGTCAATAAACCCTGTTTTGTCAAAGACCCCCGGCGCTTTGAACTGCTTCACGCTGCCAGCCTTCAATAAGTTCCTGCGGCGCAGCTTCTCCTCCTGGGATAGGCCTTTTTCATTTATCAGACGTGCGAGAGAGCCGAAAAGATAAAACACGAGACAAAAAATAACCACCGCAGAGGCAATGGTGGCGAATACATTCTTGTCAAAAGTGAGGTTTGCCAGTATGCCCGCGAACAAGCAAGCAGCCAGAGCCAAAATCGTGCCGATGACACCCACCGCCGTTGCGCCGCCTCGATTCCTGCTTACCGCGTGGCATTCCGCGCAGATAGGGAAGTTCAGATTGAGGGTCATATACCTTTTCCCCGACCAGTTGGATTGCGTTTTGTCAAAGCGGTAGTAAAGTCCCGGTTCCGCGGGTCCACCGCAGGCCACGCAGGTGTTTGGCATCTGGAAAGACGAAACATACGGAGTACGCACTTTTTGCGCCATGGGAAAGCTCCTATTCTGTTGTGCAAGGCCAGACTGTTTTCTGGATGAGGAAGGACAATAGATAAGTAGAGTATACGTCGATAAGAAGCGAAATAAAAGAACATTTTCGCGCGCAGAGCATTATCTACGGCTGGGGTCTCCCCAGGAAACAAAGGTGGAATTCAAACGATCCAAGGCATCTTGATTGTAGGTTCATTTTTTGCGGGGTGGGGGTAGCGCGTGTTGTTGTTTGTAAATTTTGTATTACTTATGAGAATAACACTTCTCGATAGTAATAAGGCAAAAAAATGAGCAAGGTTTATGGGGGCAACGCGATTATTCCGGGATTGAAGCTCCGCGGCTCGGTACAGGGCAAGCACTGCCGTAAAACTTGGTCTTTGTGCTGTCCATTATCAAGGCGGAAAAAATGAAACCGCCGTGTACTGCAAAATAATTTGCTCCAAAAAGCCCCTCACGCGGCTCATCATTAGGAATTGCAACTACGCATGCCTTTTCAAAATATGAGACCAGCAAGACTAATTGTCAAACAAATCCGATTGCAATCAGATAGGAGTATCTTCCTGATTGGCGCTTGGACTGGCAAAGAGGAGCTTGTCCAAGTCATGGACAATTTGCGGGCTGTGGGCAATCCTGAGTGGAAAAACCTCTTTCAGCCTCTTTCTGCCGTCTTTTGGTCCGAATTACAGCTATGCGCAATACCAGAGCCTCTGTAGAGCCCGCTGTTAAATATATCGGTCACTTGCCTACCGAATCCGATTAAAACGCTTCCTCGAGAGTCATGGAATCGCGACTGTTCTTCATTATGGCCGGCCTGAAAGAAATTTATGGGCGCGCTGGGCGGCATCAGCGCCCCCCACCCCACGCTGTATTTCCGCTGGTACAATTACTTATGAGAATGCAGCTTAAAAGGAGCAGCCCCCATGGCAGGAAAATCCAAAACGCGGTCCCCGCTAAATCTTCCAAACCTGAGCGCGCTGCAGCCGCGCGACCAGGGTGCCCCCTCCCCTGCCCAGGCGTACCTAAACACGTTAAGCCCGTCAGGCCGGCGTTCGCAGCACACGGCTCTGAATAACCTCGCGTTTATCTTATCTGGCGGGGCGATGAGCGAAGCGTTGGCTTTTCCGTGGGAGCTGCTGCGTTACGAACACACCAGCGGCCTGGCGGCGTACATGGTCGATATCGGTTACGCCAAATCCTCCGTGAATAAACACCTTGTCGCGCTGCGGCGCGTCCTGTCGGAAAGCTATCAGCTTGGATTGTATGCTGACCACAACGACTATTACCGCGCTGCTGGGGTCAAATCCCTGCGCTCAGAAACCCTGCCTCGTGGCCGCACCCTTGAAATGGAGGAACTGCGCGCGCTGATAAAAACCTGTCTTGCGGACGTAACCAATCCGACGCTGGGCTTGCGGGACGCAGCTGTGATTATGGTTCTTTACGCCGCGGCGGTACGCAGGCAGGAAATTGTGGACCTAAACCTTGCGGACCTTGACCTGAAGGACGGGAAGCTGCGTATCCTGGGAAAGGGCAGTAAAAGACGCCAGGTTTATTTGCAGTCAGACGCGGTGGGCTCGCTGCAGAACTGGCTGGAGAAACGTGGAAAACAACTTGGGCCGCTGTTCACGCGCGTGACAAAATCCGGCCGGGTCATCATTAAACGCCTGACTCCCCAGGCAGTGTATTACTTGCTGAAGCACCGACAGGCTCAAGCCGGTCTGGACGACTTCACCCCGCACGACTTGCGCCGCACCTCGATTACCGACCTGCTCAGCGCTCAGGTGGACGTCCTGACGGTCTCCGCTATTGCTGGGCATGCCAGCGCGGACACCACCAAACGTTACGACCGGCGCAGCGAAGAAAACAAGAAAGCAGCCGCGCAGAAGCTGCCTTCGCCATTTTCGGACCCCCCCTCCCCTGCGGAAACCCCGCCGCGTGAAAATAGGGACCGTTCCTAATCCAAAAACGGAAAATCAATTAAGTAAAAAAAAGTCGCCGTGGATAATCCACGACGGCTCCGTTGCATATTCCTGCCTCTTATCGGCTGACCAGCCAATCGATGATGAGCTGCTTCTCTTCCGCGTTAATCTTGGCGCCGTATCCGATCATCCGGTCAAGGATCTCGGACCATTCTTCCGCTGTGCGGTTCTCTTCGAGAACAAATGTAAGCGTGTGGGGGCTGCCCTGCAGTTTTTGCTGGATCAACACTTCCATTTCCGCGTCTGATAGAACTGTAGGCGATTGCGCGGCTTCAGTGGCAACAGGCTGGCTGTCCTCAACGGTGGGCTGTGCGGCTTCTGTGGCGGCGGGCTGGACGGTTTCAACAACTGGTTCAACCACTTCCGGTACAGCCGCCGGTGTGCCCGAGCTGCCGGCACAGGCTGCCAGGATGGCAATCAGGAGAAACGCTGCAATTGCGCTAAAAAGGTTTCTTTTGAACATATTATCCTCATTCAGGTCATCTGCTCCGGATTTTCCGGTCTATTAATACTCTTATTGTATTAATAATGGCATGTGAATACAAGCCTTACGCGAGGAATCTCTATACAAACTATGCAATTCTGAGGAAATCAATAAAGAAGTGAAAGCAGCTCTGGCAGAGAAAAACCCGCAAAGTACTGGCCGATGTCGAACGCCGCAAGGCGTTCCTCCAGCGCTTCGGGTAGGTACTGGCAGCCAACTAAGCGGTCTTCCAACTCGAGAACGTCGCGCTGTCCGAAGAAGTCGCCGATAAACTTGACTGATTGCAGGTTGCCTTTCTGGACGACCAGGAAGACTTCAATTTCCCCACCAGCGTACCGGATTGAACGGAGCAAGTTAAACGCGGGCGAAGACCCGTAATTCCAATCCCAGGACTGATAGCGTTCCCGTGCAAGCTGGTGTACGGCTGACCAATCCGCCGGGCTAAGCTGATACTCCGGGATTTCTGCCAGGCGCGAAGATTCCCGCTGCTGCCGGAATACCCCCAGCAATAGTTGGCGTCGAAAACTTAGGATGTCCGCTGGCTCCGTCAGAAACTCGGTGATGTTGGCGACCCGACTGCGGACGGACTTAATGCCCTTGGATTCAATTTTGGAGGCTTTTACGCGCAGCGCCTTGCCAATTTCGTCCAGGTCGGTGTTGTAAAGCAGCGTGCCGTGGCTGACCAGGCGCAGGCCGGACACATACTGCGCGTTTCCGGATATTTTGCGCCCCTCCGCCAGGATATCGTTGCGCCCGCTCAGTTCAGCTGGCACGCCCAACTCCCGCAGCACCTGAATCACAGGCGCGGTAAATTTCTGAAAATTCGAGAAACTCCCGCCCAGATTGGGCGCGATGAAGCTGAAGTTCAGGTTTCCCAGGTCGTGATACACAGCGCCGCCGCCCGAAAGCCGCCTTACCACGTGCAGCCCCTGCTCCCGGACATATTCCACGTTGATTTCCGCGATGGTGTTCTGGTGCCTGCCGATAATGATGGAAGGCTCGTTGATATAGAACAGGAGCAGTTCTTCTTCCGGCGCGATGTTCCGAATAAGGTATTCTTCCAGGGCAAGGTTCAGCGCGGGATCATGTTGGTTTTGATTATCGACGAAGAGCATAGCTGCCTTTGGTCAAACGATTGTAAATGGCGGACTTGCCGTCGGGCATGTTTGCTACCCAGGAATTTGATTATAGCCTAAAGCGTTATCGGGTAAATGGACCCCCTGGATTGGAAAATGTAAAAAAATCAATCAAACTTGCAAATAGCTTGTTCTTCTTTTCACATACGGTGGTATACTTCATTCGTTTATGCGGATGGATGAAGAAAATGAGCCCGGAAAATGAAACCTCTCTTAACGTTCTGCGCGGCAGCGTTACAGAAGCCGAAATTTTGCTGCTGCACCAGCAAGTGTGTTACGCGTTGGGCGACCCAAAGCGCATTTTACTGCTCTACATCCTCAGGGAAGGCCCACAATCCGTTGGAGATTTAACTGACCGGATGAAGCTCCCGCAGTCCACCATCTCCCGCCACCTGCGGGTACTGAGAGAACGGTCCTTGGTCCGCGTAGAAAGACGCGGCACTTCCAACCGGT
The DNA here is from genome assembly GCA_964590535.1 of uncultured Anaerolineaceae bacterium. Lineage (GTDB taxonomy): Bacteria > Chloroflexota > Anaerolineae > Anaerolineales > Anaerolineaceae > Mesolinea. The sequence continues at coordinate 16,400 of CAZPWL010000012.1, read as the reverse complement.
ACACGATGACCGACACGCGCATTACGGACGCGTTAGACCTTTTGCGCCAGGTACTTAATCAACAGCTGTCAGACCGGGCGAAACTGACCGCTGCTATTCAATGTTCTTATCCGCCAAATGAAGTATTCAGCGACAAGGAGTAAGGTATGAAAGTTGTAATTGTGGGAGGCGTCGCGGGCGGCGCCAGTACAGCAGCCCGCTTGCGCCGGGTTGATGAAAGCGCCGAAATTATCATGTTCGAAAAAGGGCCGTATGTCTCCTTTGCCAACTGCGGGCTTCCGTATCATATTGGCGGGGTGATTCAGGACCGGGACCAGCTCCTGGTTGTTACGCCTGAAACCTTGCGGGAAATGCTGCAGGTTGAAGCGCGCACCAACAGCGAGGTGCTCTCGATTGACCGGCAGAACAAGACAGTCACGGTAAAAGACCTCACAGCAGGCCGGGAGTATCAGGAATCTTATGACAAGCTGGTACTTGCTACCGGCGCGGTGCCGATTGTGCCGCCCCTCCCCGGGGTGGATTTGCCAGGGGTGTATATTCTGCACAATATCCCGGAAATGGACGCGATTGAAAGCTGCCTGACCGAAGTCTGCCCCAAGCGTGTGGTCGTGGTTGGGGGCGGCTTTATCGGTCTCGAGATCGCTGAGAACCTGGCCGAAAAGGGGCTGCAAGTCAGCGTGGTGGAAATGCTTAATCAGGTCATGGCGCCGGTGGATTTTGAACTGGCGGCGATGGTCCACCACCATCTGGCCTTCCACAAGCTCGGGTTGGTTTTGGGCGATGGTCTCAAAAGCATCGAGAAGGTGGACGCAGACTGCAGCCTGCAGGTGAACCTGGCCAGCGGAAAGCTGCTGCCAGCCGATATGGTTGTGCTGGCTATCGGCGTGCGCCCCGAAACCTCCCTGGCGAAAGCAGCTGGGCTGGAGTTGGGCGTGCGCGGGACAATCGCAACCAATGACCAGATGCAAACCTCTGACCCGGATATCTACGCTGTCGGCGATGACGCCCAATTGACCCACAACATCCTCAAGCAGCCGACTTTTTTGGCGCTCGCTGGCCCTGCCAGCCGGGAAGGACGCACCGCCGCGGACGCAATCGCGGGCAGAAGCACGAAGTTTCCTGGCGTACAGGGCACGTCCGTTGTGAAAGTGTTCGACCTGACCGTTGCTTCGACGGGCTTGAACCAGCGCCAGCTTGAGCAGGCTGCTTTGCCCTTTGAATCCGTGATCATCCACGCCAACAGCCACGCTTCGTACTATCCCGGCGCTGCCCAGCTGGCGCTGAAGCTGCTCTTCTCCCCCCAGGACGGACGCATCTACGGCGCCCAGGCAGTTGGACCGGACGGCGTGGAGAAGCGCATCGATGTTATCGCCACCGCGATCAAAGGTAACCTGAGCGTGTACGACCTGGAAGAATTGGAACTCTGCTACGCTCCACCCTTTGGGTCCTCACGCGATCCTGTGAACATCGCTGGTTTTGCCGCTGGGAATATCCTGCGCGGAGACGCGCCGGTGAAGCACTGGAACGATGTGGAAACCCTGGACCGCGGCGCCTGGTTCATCCTGGATGCCCGCTTGCCGGAAGAAGGCACGCTTGGAAGCATTCCGGGCAGCCACAACATTCCGATGCAGCAACTGCGCCAGCGCTTAGGCGAGCTCCCTAAAGACCGCAAGATTCTGGTGTACTGCGCCTCAGGCCAGCGTTCGTACTTCGCGGTGCGGGTGCTGCGCCAAAACGGCTTCGATGCCTATAACCTCAGCGGCGGGTACAAGACTTACGCGTACGCTGTCAGCCCGCAATCCAACACCCCCGAACCGGAGACCAAGACCATGACCTTACCCAGAGAAGCAACGCACTCTGCCACCACCCTCAACGGCAGCGAATACCAGCTGGACGCCTGCGGTTTGCAGTGTCCCGGGCCGATCCTGAAACTGTACAACAAAGTCAAGGAGATGGAAGAGGGTGATGTTGTCACGGTAAAAGCCACCGATTACGGTTTTGCTAACGACGTAGGCGCCTGGACGCAAACAACCGGCAACACCCTGCTCAGCCTGGAAAACGCCGGCGGCGTAATCACCGCCCGCGTTCAGAAAGGTTTGTCAGCCGAAGAATCAGAGGCAGCTTCCCAGCTGAGTACTAACGGTTCCCAGAACGGAACGCATAAAGATATGACCATGATTGTTTTCTCCGGTGAGTTGGATAAAGCCATTGCCGCATTCATCATCGCGAACGGTTTTGCGTCCATGGGCCAGCGAGCGACGCTCTTCTTCACCTTCTGGGGTTTGAACCTGCTGCGAAAGGATAACCCGCCCGCGGTCAAGAAAACCCTGATCGAGCGTATGTTTGGCTGGATGATGCCCCGCGGCGCGAATAAACCCATCCTCTCCCAGATGCACATGATGGGTATGGGAACGGGCATGATTAAGGGCATCATGAAACAGAAGAATGTCGATTCCCTGCCGCAATTAATTCAGGCGGCACAGCAAAACGGCGTAAAGCTCCTCGCGTGTCAGATGACCATGGATTTGATGGGCATTAAGCGGGAAGAACTGATCGACGGCGTGGAAGTTGCCGGGGTCGCTACGATGGCGGCCGATGCCACCACCACGAATACACATTTCTTTATCTAAAAATTGAACCCATTTTCAGAACAAAGGCGGGTGCATGTGCATCCGCCTTTGTTTTATTCGCGTAAGCGTGCTTGTAATGGATTTGCTATCAAAGCCTCGACAACAGCCCTCGAAACGAGCAATATGAAATTATCCCCCACGCGGAATAATTAGCCATACTGAACGCTGTTAAGAATCTTAGAAGCCAGGAATTTGTTTGAAAATGTCGCGACACGATGCGTGTTGTTTAATCTAATTTATTCTCAAGCGGATAGTTTTGCTTCAGGACAGCCTAATACGTTTCGGTAATCTTGGACAATCCCCGGGGATGGTCCGGGTCCAAGCCGCGCGCGATTGCCATTTGCCAGGCAAGCACCTGCCCTGGGATGACCGCCGGGATAGGCGAAAGCCACTCAGGAGTGCCTGCAGCCAGCGGCAGGGCTAACTGAGCCATCCCCAGCGCTTCGACTCGGTCGGAAATCACCACAAGTTCAGCGCCAAGGCGCCGGGCTTTGCGGATTAAGGCAGCGGTATCGCGGTACATCACGCCTGAAGGGGCGACTGCCAGCAGCGGATAGCCCTGATGCAGCGATGCTACTGGTCCATGCAAGAAGTCCGCGGAGGAATATGGTACCGTTGTGATACCGGTGAGCTCCTTGAGCTTCAGCGCTATCTCAAAAGCGGTGCTGTAGTTATAACCGCGCCCGATGACCGCGCCGTGCTGCATAAAGCGGAACCGCTCCATGCGCGGCATAAGCGCCAGGGAGAGTTCCAGCGCTGCTTCCGCCTGGTCCGGCAGCCTGCCGAGCTCGTCCAAGCGGCGTTTCTCACCGGAAAGCACAGCAGAGATGAGGGCGACAGCCGCCAGCGAGCTTGTGTAGGTTTTTGTCGCCGCCACCGAAAGCTCAGGCCCGGCGCCAAGCGCGAGGGTGCAATCCGCGGAAGCTTCGAGCGGCGAGCCGGGAACGTTGGTGATGGCAATTGTCGGACGCTTTTGGTTCCGCGCCGCAGCCAGGACTGAGATGACATCTGGCGATTTACCGGACTGTGAAATTCCGAGCACAAGCGCCCACTCAAGTTGAGGAGGCTTGCGATACACAGAAAAAACAGATGGGGTTGCCAGCGCGACCGGAATATGGTTGACAATCTGAAACAGGTATTGGGCATAACGCGCCGCGTTATCGGAACTGCCGCGAGCAGCAATGAGGATGTAGTGAAAACGGCCCCGCAGCGGGGTGATCAATTTCCGCGCCTCGTCTACGCCCCGCGCGAGTAAGCTGCGCAGGACGGACACCTGTTCCAGGATCTCTTTCTCCAGAAAAGAAGCAGTCATCTGCAATCCTTTAGGCTAACGGCTTATAAACCTCGAGGTCTTGTAACGCCAGCAGTCGCTGAGGTAATCATCGTCCAAAAGGTAGAACACGTCGCACGACTTTTGCAAATCCCTGGAAGAAATAGTCCTGGTAGCAGCGTTTTCAACGTGCTTGCCTACCCGCTTTACCACCTGGACTGCGCGGCAAAAATCAGAGTCACCCGAAATGAGCACCGCGGTTTCATAAGTGTTTTGCAGGTCCAACATGTCCACTGCGATAGCCACGTCCACCCCTTTTTCGATGTAGGACTCACCGTGCGATACCAATCGTCCCAAAACCACCTCAAAATACGGAATACGACGGAGTGCTTCCAAAAATACCATCTGCCGTTTGTAGCTGTTGGTGTCAGGCAGCAAGGCTGCTTGCTCCTCAGAAGGAGCAACGGCGTAATAGTAGACCCGGGATAAGGTCCTTCCTTTTAGGAGTTTTTCTACCAGTTTCTGAAAGTCGAGGTCAAGTCTTTTTAGATCTTTGATCAGTCCGAAAAATAAATTTGTCCCGTCGATAAAGAAAGTAACTCTCTCACTCATGGCCCTCCTAGGCTTTTATTAGGGTAAAGATTTATTCCCTTAGTGTGATATTGCCTGAAATCAAAGAGAGAGTGTCAATTTCAGGGGGGTTGTTGGCGGCAGTTTTTAACTTGGTAAGCAAATTTTCAGGAATTACAGATTTTCTTCTCACAGGGCACGCTCCACCGCAGCATTGCGCGGGTCTCTCTCATCTACCACTGTCGAGTGAATTGTAACATGGATGCCTTCTTGGTTAAGTTGCCGTGAGCAGAATCCACTTGTGGTTAATGGCTACGCGCAGCGCTGCTTTGCAAACAACATCAAATAAACACATCCCGTCTCTGAAATGATGTATAAGCTGCCAACAGAAACAGCGCCACAAAACCGCCGGTGAGGATGACTGGCAGTGCCTCGAATCCCTGCCCCCGCAGCATCTCCGCTGGGTCAAAATAGCGGAAGGGCGTGAGGTACTTGAGAAAATCCAACTTATCCGTCATGCGGGAGATGATGAAGAGAAAATACGCGCCCAGCACCAAGCCCAATCCTATCGAAGCGCCCCCCCGCCGCTTCTCCAGCGCGCAGCCCAAAAGCAGCCCCAACGCCAGGAAGAATATTTCCAGCAAAAACATGGCGACCATCTCAGCCCGGATAAAACGTTCAAGCCCCGCTTCTGGCGGGTAAGCCTGGATAGAAACCAGCGATACCGCCCAGGTGATCAGCACCAGCGCAGCGCAGTTCGCCAGGGCAGCCAATAGTTTCATGGAGAGCAATTTTGCCCGTGAGACCGGTAAGACCATTGAAAATTCGGCAGTTTTTTCGCGTTCCTCGCGAGCCGCAGCATCAAATCCCCACATGACCGCAGCAAACGCGCCCATCAGCCCGAAATAAGTGAACATTGCCCCGAAAAAGCCGCTCAGGGTGGTAAGGTTAAAAGCGCTCATGTTGAGTGAGTCGAGCAGCGCTTTAGGCATGCTGTCCAAAATTGCCAGGCTGGCAGGATTATCCGCGAAAGCGGCAAATTTTGCCACCCCAATCACGATGAGCATTGCCAGACTGCCGCCCCAGATAAGCAGCGACTTGGCGCCGCGTTTGAGTTCATGCAGAAAAATTTTCATAGTTCCACCTTGCCAAGCACGCATCGCGCCTAAACGGCCGCGATATCCCGACGATAAAACAACCAGTAACTCAGACCGATGGAAATGACGATGATAGCCAGGTCAGCCAGCACAAATGGCCTGTCCAAGGCTTGATACCTGACAATATAGCCCGGGTCGAAATGTTTGAAGGGCGTCAGGAGTTCCAATTTAACATCCTGGAAAACTCCGCTGAAGGCATTCAGCACATAAGTACCAAAAGCCAATCCAAGCGCGTACGGAGTAACGCTGTGAATTTTGCGCACCAGGAGCGAAAGCAGCAGCCCAACGCTCAGGAATACCAGTTGGAAAAGCGCGCCACCCAACAGCACCAGGCCAATAGCAGCTGGCTTGTAGCTCATCCCCCCGCGAAAAAGCGCGATAGCGGAAAAGGTGGCAGCGGCGAGCACAAGATTGGTTATAAGCAAACTAAGGAGAGCGGCGGTCAATTTGCTCGTCAGGACATTTGCGCGGCTGACGGGCTTGCTGAGCAAAAAATCCGCGCGCAGCTCGGTTTCATCCGCCGAAAGCAGCCCGAATCCATAACCCGCCGCCTGGATAGCCATAAGAAGCTGGCAAAAAACAAAGCTGAACGCGTAATACCCCTCAACACTTGAGAGGTCCAAGTTGCCCAGGCCAAACGCGTCACGCAGTTCTTCCGGGAAGCGCGCGAGAACGTCGTTCATCAGGGCGGCATCCTTTGTGAAGCTGGTAAACAAAGAGAAAAAGATGAATATAACTACCACCAACCCGGTAGACCAGGTGAGGATGGATTTCCGGTTTTGGCGGAGTTCATGGAGAAGGATATTGGCGCTCATTGCCGGCCTACTCGTAATAATGCATGAAAATTTCTTCGAGCGAGGGCTCTTCGATGCTAATATCCCCCACGTCCGCCGCGGCCAGCTTGCGCAGGATGGTGTTGATATCACCGCGGAAGAAGAATTGCGCCAAGCCGTTTTCTGTCTGAAGATTACTGACGCCCTGCAGGTCGGTGGTGATCGGGTTTTCTCCGCGCAGATTCACGCGGATTTTTTTGTAATTGTTCTGCTGCAGGCTGCGGATATCGGATACCTCCACCAGCTTTCCTTCACGGATAATTCCCACCCGGCTGCACAGGCGCTGAACTTCCCCCAGGATATGGGAGGAGAAGAAGATCGTCACTCCGCGGGCATTTTCCTGGCGGATGAGGTCAAAAAACTTGCGCTGCATCAGCGGGTCAAGCCCACTGGTGGGTTCGTCCAAAAGCAGCAGCTTCGGACTGTGCAGCAAGCCCTGGACAATTCCAACTTTTTTCTTGTTCCCATAGGAAAGGTCGCGGATGCGCCTGCCAAGTTCCAGTTCCATCAAGTCGGAGAGTTCCGCGATACGCGCGGAACAGTCCCCATCATAAAAACTGGCCGAATACTTCAGCAGATCGATGACTTTCATGTCCTCGTAGTAGAACACTTCCGAAGGCAAATAGCCAATGTCTTTGCGCAGCCCGGCTCCGGCGCTGGCAATCTCCTTACCAAACAACTTGGCGGAGCCGCTGGTCGGGTGGATTAATGAGAGCAGCAGACGGATTGTTGTGGATTTACCCGCTCCGTTGGGACCAATAAACCCAAAGATTTCCCCTGCTTCGACGTCGAAAGACAGGTCTACAATTCCCCGGGATTTGCCATAGTACTTGGTAAGTTGACTGACTTCAATGACACGCATAAATTAGCTCCACAATATAAATAAAGTTCAGACACCGCTCATTTTTATGGGAGAAGCGCTCCTGGAAGAGCACGCTGATGGAAACGAATTGGGAAATTATACTGTAGATTGACTCGGCCTGCGGCTCAGTTGATGAAAGGAATTACGAGGAGATATTTTCCTGTTTCAAGCGGCGGGCCTTGCGCGGGACGTCCTTCACTTTGCTGATTATCGCCGCGCCGAGCAAGGTCAGCACCAGACAGACGGTGAACATCACGTTGTACCCAAAGGCTTCCACTAATGCGCCGGCAAAGACTGGCGCGATGAGCACAAAGACACCTGTCAGGCTGCGCGCCATGCCCAGATAGGTCGGGCGCAGTTTTTCCTCGCCCAGCTCCATCACCAGAATTGAATCCCCCAGGACCATTCCCGCCGTGTTCAAACCGAACATGAGAAAGACCAAGTAGTAGATCCATTCGCTGCGCGCCAGGATGGCAATCAGCATCCCAACAGCCCAAATAATGACGGACGCGACCACAATCCGCTTCGGTCCGACTTTATCGCCAAGCGCGCCGCCCAGACTGTATCCGATAATGCCGCTGAAGTAGAGCAGCGCGGTAAATACAGCCGCGCGGGAATCCGAGAGGTTGAAGCGTTGAATGCCATAAACCGCCAGAAAACCGCTGGCCATCGCGCCAAGAAATATAACAGAACGCCCGATCAGGTAGTACCGGAAGTTTTTATCGCGCTTCAGAATTTCACCAAAGAGTGCCAAATCGATAATCTTCCGTGTGGATTTAGCTTCTTCCGGGGCGGGCAGGGCTTCTACCTCAACAGCAGGACTTGAGGGCAATTCAGCATCCTCACTATGGTCCGGTTCGCGCATGCGTGAATAGAAATAGAAAGAAAACCACTGGGCAATCACGGCGGTGCCAAAACACAGGGCGTAGTTCTGCGGATAGGGCAAGCGGCTGAGGAAGATGGTGGCGAGGACAGAGCTTAAAATTCCCATAATCTGGGCGAGCACGCGCGACACGCCGTAAAAACGCGCACGGTGGGTGATGGGAATGACGCTTGCCTGGACTTCCTGCCAGGGCAACGCGATCAACCCGCTGGCGAGCCCCCGCCAGGTGATCAGGACAAAGAGCCAGATAAGCGCGGTGGTTTTTGGTATGCCTGGTACGAGCAGCGCTAACAATGGGAAAAAGATGTACGGAACGCGTTCCACCACCGCCATTTTGATCGCGAAAGGATGTTTTTTCTTGAGCCCCGAAACATAACTGGATAGGAACATTTGCGGCATGTACCAACCAAAGTTCGCGATGGCTGGGATCAACCCGATTAACAGCGGCGATTTGGTTAACGTCGCAGCGAAGACCGGCATAATCGTGGTAATGGAACCGAAGCCGTCTCCAAAGATGAAGAACATCAAATCAAGGGACCCCATCGTCACATTGTGGCGGAAATTCTTCGCCACGCTCTGCGGAACCTCATCCTCGGGACGGATGGTCAGAAAACCTGTGAGAAATGTTTTTAGGCGGTTCGGCATAGATGAAGCACACTTTAAGAATTCGCTAAGGCATAATTATAGCTGGGAAAGCCTCTGGGGGTACACCAAGTAGGCAAAAGCGCAAGGATTTTCAGGCAAGCTTTCTGTGGGTGCGACGTTGCACTATCGCAACACGGACCTTTAGAATGCAGAGCTCAGGCCGAAGACCAGCAAAGTTTCAGCGGGAATACTGATTTTTCCCAAGACCATGGGTACCTCCTCGCCGGTCAGTAAATCGACAAAGCTCTGTCCATCTTCGTAGCAGGCTTCTGGAAGGGGAATAATCCGGCTTGTTTCCGAGTGGTTCAGAAAAGCGAAGAAAGCAGCATCCGCGCAGCTTACCCGCCAAAGCGCGGTCTCGCGCTCGTCGTCAAGCGCAAGCAGCTGCCATTCCGCATCCAGCAAAGCTGGGTTTTGCTCCCTGAAAGCACTCAAGGTACGGATATGCTCCGCCATGTCCCTGTGCTTCTCAACATCGTCCCAATTCATCGGTAAGCGGGATTGGTCAAATCCAATCGCGTGCGGGTCGTGAATGGACATCGCCTGGGAAAGCGCGCTTTCGGTACCAAAGTACACCAGCGGCTGCCCAGGGAGCAAGTACAACCAGCTTAGCGCCAACCTCAGGCGCTGCAGGCTGCCGCCTGCCGCGAATAGGAAGCGGTTCATGTCGTGGTTATCCAGGAAGGCAGGCCGGCTGAACGCGCGCGGGAAATATGCCTGGTTGGCTTGCAGAAAGCCGGCAAACCAGGAGAGCGGTTTTGAGCGGAAAGCAAAGGTTTCTCGCAGCGCCTGGCAGCCAAGGAAGTCCAGCGTGCCGTCCATCCCCCCAGCAAAGCTGAGCTGTTGGTCAGCGGGGCGCGTAACCTCGCCAAAAGTCCAGACCTCCGGGTTAACTTCGCGGCAGACCTTGCGGAACTCCACCCAAAAATCCAAGCCCGGACCGATGGCGTAGTCCAGGCGGTAGCCATCCACACCCAAGCCCAACCAATAGCGCGCTGCCTCAAAGAGGTGCTCCCTGGCTGGCAAACCGGGCGCCAGGTTTAATTCGGGCATGGAAGGCACGTTGAAGTAGCTGCGATATTCCGGCCACCTTTCCCATTGAAACCAGTCGGTAAAAGAGTTGTTTGCTGAGCTCAAAGCTTGTTTTAGCGCGGGATGCTGGTCTGAGACGTGATTGGCGACAAAATCCAGGATAATCCGCAGTCCAAGCGCGTGGGCATTGCTTACCAGCTCCTCAAAGTCCGCCAGGGTACCGAAGCGCGATTCGATTCGCAGGTAATCGCTGGTATCATAGCCGTGGTGGCTGGGGCTGGCAAAGATAGGCGTGAGCCACAACGCGTTAAACCCCAGGTCGCGGATGTAAGCAAGTTTTTCAATCACGCCGCGCAGCGTGCCGCCGAAGGGGCGCGTCAGGTCTTCCTTTTGGAGCCAATCCCTCCCCTCCCCCGGGTTGAAACGATCCACAAAAATCTGGTAGATGCGGGCGGACTTGCTCCATTCAGGAAGGCTGTCCTCTCCATACCAGATTGCGAACTGGTCTGCTGTACGCGCGTCCGCGCACTGGCTGTCGGCGAAGAGAAAGCGCTGGTTTGTTTGCCCGGTTCCATTTTCCGGCAGACGCGCGTAAACCTGGTAGCGCAGGAGCGTCCCCGCGGGCTGAGGCGGGAGCTGCGCGCGCCATTCATTGATCCAAGCCCACACAAGCGTGTCCCAGCGCTGCCCGACCGGCAGAAAGGGAAGCTCCGTGCAATCGACCCAAGCGTTCACGGAGTAGCGCAGCATAAGGCCCTCCACTGGCTGGTCGCTGGAAGTCTCGGCGTAAAGTGTGACTGCTTCCTCCGGCTTGGGGATAAGCGGCGATTTTCGCCCGAAATGATGCACGCCTCGTAAACGTTTACTCAGAAATGGGGCGCTAATCGACGGGTCGTCAAGGTCTCCAAAACTGTGGTCGCGTAAATACGTTGGAAGCTTTCTGGTCATGCTGCCCACCATTCTACTTATGTAATATCCAAAGCAAAAATACAAGCTACAGGCATTTTTTGGCACGGAGTGCGGTTCCACTGCTCACTTCATTGCGAAGCCGCACTTTGTCCCGCAATTGTAAAACACTTTGCTCAAACGCACCCGCAAGCGTGCTGCTGTAAGGGAAGCAAAAATGAAAAAGGCAGCGCTGGTCAGCGCTGCCTGATCGTCCTGCTTAGGGATTACATGCTGGGCGGTTTTTGACCGTTTTCCGCGGCTTCCGCCTCTGATTTTGTGGCAAACAGTTTCAGCAGACGCTTCCAGCCTTGCTGGACGTTCGCCTTCTGCAGCCGCCAGGTTCCCACAATGCCGTACGGCAGGAACATAACGATGAGGATAAACAAAACGCCAAAAATGAGCGGCCAGCGCGCACCAAACCAGGTATAGAAGAACTGCTGAATGGTCTGGCTGATTGCCGCGCCAAATATTGGCCCGATGAGCGTGCCCATGCCGCCCATGATGGTCATGATCAAAGCGTTCACCGTCGTGACCGCGGAGATCATTGTGGGCGTCGCGCTCATATTCCAGATGGAGAAGAACATTCCCGCCAGACCGGCGAAGACCGATGCCACCACAAAAGCGATTGTGCGGTAGGTAACGGGGTTGTAGCCAATCATGCGCATACGGTCTTCGTTCTCGCGGTTTGCCACAATCACCCGCCCGGTCGGCGAGTTGACAAAACGCCGCAGCAGCAGATAGGAGATGCAAAGAAAAGCGAGCGTAATGAAGTATACGGTCAGGCGGTTTTGAGTCGGGTTCAGCCAATCCGGCAGGGGAATGCCGTGCAGCCCTTCGTCCGCGCCAGTCCATTCGTGCAGGTCCGTAGATTTGATGATGATAAACAAAGCCGTGGAAAGCGCCAGGGTCAGCATCGCGAAGTACGTGCCCTTCAGGCGCATCGAAGTGACCGCGAAAAGCAGCCCGACCGCGACCGAGACTAACAGCACGACCAGCAGCACTACCAGCAGAACCACCACCATACTCAGGTCAGTGTTCCCGATAACAACGGGGTTGTTTTTTATGAAATTTGGCGCCCAGTGCTTCATCAACAGACCAAAAGCGTATGCCCCGCCGCCGAAGGAGGCGGCATGCCCGAAGGAGAGAATTCCGCCAAAGCCAATCAGCAAATCGTAACTCATCGCGAAGACAGCCATGATAAAGAAGGCGATCAGCTGCCCTTGCCAGAATTTCGTTACGCCCTCGTTCAAGCCGGTGCCGGTAATCAGATTGAGGACAAAGGGGAGTAAGGCCATCAGACCGATAAAGACCAGGAAGCCAATTTCCTTGATCTTGATCGGTGTTTTAGCAGCCTTTTGGGTTACAGGTTTTTCAGCCATGACTGGTTACTCCTTCTTTCCGAACAAGCCTTGCGGTCTGGTGAGCAGAACAATCACCATGATGATGACCGTAGACGCTTCGGCAATCGCAGGCGAAAGGGAGAGTTTGAGCGCAAAGTAATCTCCAAAAGCGCGCGCCATGCCCAGGATCATCGCGCCAACAAACGCGCCGATGTAACTGCCCATGCCGCCGATAACGACGGTGATCAAGCCCTGGGTCTGGTAGGTATCACCCATCAGTGGTTGAACCGGAAGGAAAGGCGCCGCGCCAATGCCACCAAGCGCTGCCAGGGCTACGCCCATCGCGAAGACCACTGTGAAGACTGCTTTGACGTTGATTCCCATCGCCTCCACCATCTGAGGATCCTGCACGCCGGCACGGATAATCATGCCAAGGCGCGTCTTGGTCATGATGAAGATGACCAGGATGAACATGGCGATTCCAAGCGCGATGATGAAGAGGCGGTAGGTCGGGACGGTCGCGCCGTAGATATCTATGGTTGAGCTCCCCTTCTGAAGCCATTCAATAACGCTGTCCGCCTTGCCGGGTTGGGCAAATAAGGGCGGGCGGGACATCTGATAGGTTAGCGGGTCCCACAGGAACTGCACCAGTTCCCGGATAACATAGCTGAGGCCAAGCGTCATGAGCAGGATAAAGGTCGGACGTACGTAGAGCGGGCGGATCAGCGTGATTTCGATGACCGCGCCAAACACGAACCCAAAAGCGACGGCCAACAGGATTGAGAGGACAAAGCGCAGGTTGCCATTCATCAACAGCACAGACTCCGACGCGGACTCGCGCACCAAGGTGCTGAGAACCGTGAGGACCAGGAGCAGCGCTGGCAGCACAAGTTTCTTGCCAATCGGCTCCTTCGGGGCAAATTGGGTTTTGTCACCCGGCCGGGAGGAAGCCACCGCGATCAACAAGCCAGCCACAAACATGAGAAACGGCCGCAGCCAGAAGCTGCTGAGGGCTTCCTGAACGCTGATTTCAGCTAAAGGATTACCGACCGTGGTGGTCGTGGCCGCCACCATCGCGGTATCCGCCACGCCCAATATATCGAAACCCACAAAACCGAACACGAGCGCGACCAGCGCCAGAACGTAGGCGATTTTTGGAAGCGCTTTCTGCAGTTTGTCAGAAATTTTCAAAGCCACCAGATAGGGCTTGATAATTGGCGTGACCATCACACCCGCGCCGAACGCCAGCAAGAACGGCGCCATCCCAAAGATGAAGGTTGGATTGGTGTAAAACTGCCAGCCGATGTACGCGCCGAGCATGAACATGGAGCCGTGCGCGAAGTTCAGCACGTCCATCAGGCCGAAGATTAGCGTGAGGCCGGCGGCAACCATGAAGAACAATGAGCCCAGCGTCAGACCGGAGAAAAGGGTGCTGATGAAGGCGCGCTGCCCGGCATACGCGTAGACGCCCACCACCGCCGCGACCAAAAGCCCGGCAATAAGTAGTCCGATGAGGATTTTTCTACTTTTCGGATTCATGTTCCATCTCCAGTTCTTTCCGGGTTTTGATGCTCGCGCCAAGATAATGGTGGATAAGGTCTGTATCCTCTACCAGATCCTTCATCAAACCTTCCTGAACGGTCTTTCCATCGTCAATAATGGTGTAACGTTCCGCCAGTTGACTTGCCATGATAAAGTTTTGTTCCACCAACAAAATTGTGGT
>CAZPWL010000012.1:0-2407 GCA_964590535.1 uncultured Anaerolineaceae bacterium | reverse complement strand
AAGGCATGTTTGCCCTGGATTTCCATCCCGTCGAAGATGATTTTTCCTTCGCGTGGCGGCGTCAGGCCAATGATGGATTTTAGGGTTGTCGTTTTGCCCGCGCCGTTTCGCCCCAACATGACTGTAATGGAACCTTTCGGGACGCGTACGGAGACGTTTTCCAGAATGTGAAATTGACCGATGAACGTTTCGATCCGGTCAACAACGAGCAGATCATTTACAGGGATTTGTTCGCTCATGCTAACTCTCCATACAGATCGCCCAGGTACGCGGTCTGAACCTGCGGATTGTTGGCAATCTCGTGGGGACTGCCTTCGGCGAGGACCCGCCCCTGGTTCATTACCGTAATGACGTTGGAAATTGACATCACCATATCCATACGGTGCTCTACCAGGATCGCTGTGCGGTTGCGGTGCTCCACCACCCGCTTGATAATATTGATCAGGTCCGGGACCTGTTCGGAAGACATGCCCGCGGTCGGCTCATCGAACAACAGCAGGTCCGGGCTGCAGGCAATCATGATGCCCAGCTCCAGCTTGCGCTTTTCGCCGTGTGGCAGGTTGCGCGCGAGCACCCATTCCCTTCCGTCCAGACCGACGACCCCAATTACCTCTTCCGCCCGGTCGATATACTGTCGGAAATTATCCGCCAGGTGAAGCATCTTGAAGTTGTCCTTGCCCATCGCTTGCGCGGCCAGGCGGATATTCTCCAGAACAGTTAAGTTCGGAAAAATATTCGTAATCTGGTATGAGCGGCCAATCCCGAGGTGCGCCCGCCGTTGGGGTGAAACCTGAGTGATATCGTTTCCTTTAAAGATAACGCGCCCGCTTGTTGGCGGCATGACGCCGCTTAACAAGTTAAACAACGTTGTCTTTCCGGCTCCGTTAGGCCCGATAATCGCGTGGATCGTATGCTCCCGCACTTGCAGGCTGACATCATCCACCGCAATTAACCCGCCAAAAGCCTTGGAAAGGTTTACAGCTTCGATTAAGACTTCATTAGCCATAAGTTGTACACCTTGTGTCCAATTTTCCCTTCTTTAGTTTCCTGAATGCAGTTGTCTTTTAAATTAATATTAAAAATAATACCGGTTACTTCAGCAGCACTAACCGCAAGGCACATCATGCGCCGTGTCAGGTTCACTTTTCAGGAAAATATTGATTTGAGGTTAATTGGGAGGGACAAATGTCCCTCCCAATTTCGTTTACTAAAAATTACTGAGCCAGGGTCGGCAGAGTGCCGCAGCGGGCCGCGTAATCACCTTCGAGCGTGCAGGGCACACCCAATTCGTCAAACTTCGAAACATAGATGGTCTCGAAGAAGCGGTATTCGTTGATGCCGTCGTCATCCAGGTCGGGGTCGAGGTTGACCAGTTTCAGGATGTTCATCGGCTGTTCGCAGACATGATCTTCGGGGCGGATATGATAGGTGCCCTTGGGGCCTTCAAAGGTCAGGCCTTCGAGAGCAGCAATCATCGCTTCGCCGCTTGTATCGCCGCCGGTCTTTTCGAGGGCGGTCGCGAGGGCGATAGCGGAAGCCATACCGCCAGCAGTGAACAGGTCGGGATAGGCGTTGATGGCGCCGTCAGCGGCATCCTTGTACTTGGCAACGTGGTTTTCCACCAGCCAGCTGTTGACAGCATTGTCAGCGGCAGTGTAGTGGTAAACGTTCAGACCAACAGTGCCCAACACGTCCTCACCGAATACTGCGGTGAAGGAGGCGTTGTCGCCGAAGCCGGTACCAACGGTCATCACATCCAAGGCGCCCATGTCAGAGAGACCCTGGAAAAGGGTTACATAACCGGTGCCGGACCAGGTCAGGAAGAGGTTCTTCGCGCCGGAATCCATTGCCTGCTGAATGTAGGGGGTGAAGTCGGTGGTCTCGAACGGAGCGTAGATGTCCGCGATCAATTCGCCGCCGAATTTTTCAACGGAGTACTTGAGGGCAGCGCCGGAAGCCTGGCCAAAGGCATTGTCAATGCCGATATGGGCGAAGCTAGGTCCAACGTTTTCCACCAGGTACTTGGCGATGATGAGGGTGTCATCAAAGCTGGTGCGGGCGGTACGGAACACGTAGGGATTGAAGTACTTGCCCGTGGTGAAGTAAGAAGCGGCGGGGTCAACCATCAGGATGATCTCGTTTTCGAGCGCCACAGTGGTCAGGGCAGCCGCGGAAGCGGAGGACACAGGACCCTGGAGCAGTTCAACGCCGTCTTTTTCAATCAGTTCGAGCGCAAGGGCGACCGCTTTTTCGGGGTTGCCTTCGTCGTCTTTGACGATGACTTCCACCGGGCGATTGGCGATAATCCAACGTCCCTGGTCGTCTTTGTTACCGCCGGACATGTATTCGAGGCCGAGTTCAAAACCACGCTGCTGCTGCAGACCGTAGAGAGCCATGGAGCCAGACA
>CAZPWL010000011.1:1608-24780 GCA_964590535.1 uncultured Anaerolineaceae bacterium | reverse complement strand
AAAAAACAACCCGATTTCAGAGTGCACAGATTCTAACTGACTCAAACTGAGATGTCAAGTTATAGTTTTGGTCCGGGTCGAACCCGGAGGCTGACAAATAAAAAATCCAGGCACCGTGAGGTGCCTGGAGTCCTGGTTGCTTGGGTTTAAGCGTTAGTCGAGATGACCGTTCCAGCCTTTTTCTTCTCAATCTTGGCTTTACGCTTTTCCTTGATATCCAACTTGGGTTTCTTGCGATCTTCCTTACCGGCTTTATCTTTACTTGCCATCGAATGCCTCCTTCTAAATACTGCATTTCTAACCATGCATTTCTGCAACAACAAACTCTATTATAGCGCAATTTTGAAATAATTCCCCTGCTGATGGTATGATTAACATCACGTCAGCCCCCTGCTCCTCTAAACAATTGGCTGACCCGGAGCATAATTGGACACGCTTTCCCGGCGAACCCGGACGCGCTATCTGCTAATTTTGATGATACTGATCACCATCCCATGTTACATCCTCGGGATTGTGCTCTTGCGCATCAACCGCGGTCCATTTGCATCAACTCCGACGCCGGTCAATTCCCCGACCATCACGCGCACGGCCACCATCACGCTGACGCCCTACCTGACGCGCACGCCAACCATCACTCCCACCGTCACGCAGACATTCACGCCTACCCTGACGCGCACGCCCACGCAAACCCCCACCAACACACCAGAGCTGACGGAACCGCCCGTCAACACGAATACACCTGGTCCAGACGAGACACCTACCGGCTCAGAGCCGTAAAACTGATTAAGAGAGTGCTATGACTATCGACTTGCTTCCGCATCTTAAACAAATGTTGTCCGCGCCCGGCCTTTCAGGCTACGAAGACCCCATCCGGGATATCGTCCGGGAAGCCTGGCAGCCCTTCTGCGAGGAAATCTCGGTCAGCCGGGTGGGCAGTCTGCACGCCCTCAAGCGTGGGGACGGTCCCGAACCCCGCCCGCGCGTGATGATCTCCGCGCACATGGACGCCATTGGGTTGATGGTGACCGGCATTGTTGAAGGTTTTTTACGATTCACGCAGGTCGGCGGGATTGACCCCCGCATTTTACCCGGGCAAATGGTTACTGTGCACGGACGGCAGGACCTGCCGGGGATGGTGGTGATGCCGCCCGGCTATTTACTTCCACCTGAAGCTGGCAGCGGGGTGGTGGGGCTTCCATATCTGCTGATTGAGACCGGCTTGCGCACTGACGAAGTAGAAAAAGTAGTGCGGGTAGGCGATGTTGTTTCCTTTGCCCAGGAACCGCTTGAGTTGGGCAGCAGCGCCCTGGCTGGGCATACCCTGGATAACCGGGTGTCCGTGGCGGCGGTCACCCACTGCCTGGATATCCTCTCCCGGCGCAAACACGCCTGGGATGTGTGGGCGGTGGCATCCAGCCAGGAGGAGATTGGCGTTACCGGTGCGTTTACCTCTCCGGTGGATATCCAGCCTGATTTCGCTATCGCGATTGATGTTACCTTCGCCCGGAGCGCAGGCAGCAGCGATTGGCGCAGTTTCCCGTTGGGCGGCGGCGTGACACTGGCATGGGGCCCCAACATTCATCCAGCGCTATATGACGCGATTACAAAGACAGCTGACGAATTGGATATCCCCTACACCCGCGAAGCAGCGCCTGGCATGACCGGCACGGATGCGTACGCCATCCAGGTGGTGCAGTCCGGCATCCCCTGCCTGCTGATTGGCATCCCGCTGCGCTATATGCACACCCCGGTGGAAACTGTCTCCCTTAAAGACGTGCGGCGCGCGGGGCGCTTGATGGCAGAATTCATCAGCGGGCTTCCGCTGGACTTTATGCAGACTCTGGAATGGAAGTGAACATGAGCCCGAATCAAAAGCGAACCCAAAACAGCCGGCAGCGGATTGGGAAACGGCAGACGGACCTGCTTTCCTGCCTGTGCAACGCCCTGTCAATCTCCGGCGATGAGCAGGAAGTGCGCGAGATTGTCCTGCGCGAGGTGAGGCCGCTCTGTCAGCAAGTGGAAGTGGACGCGATGGGCAACGTTTTAGCCACGCGAATCGGCTCCGGGCAGGATAAGGTGCGGGTAATGATTGCCGCGCACATGGACGAGGTTGGCTTTATGCTTACCCAGGACGACGGCGATGGTCTGTACGCTTTCTCTATTGTGGGCGGCATTGACGAGCGCCAATTGGTGGGCAAGCCGGTCATCGTCGGGAGGGAGCACATCCCCGGTGTGATTGGCGCAAAAGCCATCCACCTGACAACGCCGGATGAACGTAAAACCGCGCTCAGGCTTGAGCAGCTGCGCATAGATTTGGGACCCGACGGGGGCGGATTGGCCAGGGTGGGGGACCGGGCTGGTTTTGCCACGCGCTTCAGCCAAATTGGGCCCAGCATCCGGGCTAAAGCCCTGGACAACCGCCTGGGCGTGATTAACCTGATTGAACTGCTGCGCAACGCACCGGAGAATATTGATTTGCTGGCAGCCTTTACCGTGCAGGAAGAGGTGGGTTTGCGCGGCGCGCGGGTGGCGGCTTATCACTTTAATCCGCAAATCGGCATCGCGATAGATTCCACGCCTGCCAATGATTTGCCCGCTTACGATGAGGACGGCGAAAACACGCGCTACAACACGCGCCTGGACCACGGCCCCGCGATTTACCTGATGGACGGTGCAACTATTGCGGACAGGCGTCTGGCGGAATGGCTGATGAAGACCGCCGAAGAAGAAAGCATCCCTTACCAAATCCGCCAGCCTAACCCCGGCGGCACGGATGCGGGTGCCATTCACAAGACCCGTGCCGGCGTGCCCAGCATTTCGGTTTCCGTTCCGCAGCGCTACTGCCACACGGCTGCCGGCCTGATTCGCAAAAGCGATTGGGAGAACACCTTGCGACTGCTAAACGCGGCGCTCAGCCGGATAAATTCGAATATTCTCACGCCATCGGAGGCATAAGATGACCAAAACCCAACCTAACAACACGCGCGACGAAGCCCTGCTGGCTCTCATCCGGAAACTTGTGGAAACCCCCGGACCTTCCGGGCAGGAAAGCCTGATCCGGGCTGCAGTTCTGGCAGAAATCAAAGACCACGTGGACGAAATCCGCACAGACGCGCTCGGTAACCTGATTGCCCGGGTAGGCAGCAAACAAGCCGGCGGGCTGCGAGTGATGGTCTCCGCGCATATTGACGAAATTGGCTTAATGGTCACGCACGTGGATGCGAACGGCTTTGCGCGCTTTATCCCGATTGGCGGCGTTTCACCGCTCACCTGCATCGGTGGTCGGGTGCTCTTCATGAACGGCGCGCGCGGCGTAATTGGCTGCGAACGCCTGGAACCGAATACGGCTCCGACGCTTGAAAAACTCTTCATCGATACCGGCGCGCTAAGCCGTGAGGACTGCACAGTGAGCGTGGGCGATGTGTGTGGATTTGAACGCCCCTTCCTCGATATGGGCGCGCACCTGGTAGCGAAATCTCTGGATGACCGCGTGTCCGCGGCGGTGGCTATCCAGGCTTTACGCGCGCTAAAAAAGACTCCGCATGAAGTGTTTTTTGTGTTCAGCGTCCAGGAAGAAGTCGGCCTGCGCGGCGCGACGACTGCCGCCTACGGCGTCAATCCGGACGTCGGGCTGGCTGTGGACGTCACTCGCACGGGAGATACGCCCCGCACCGTCAAGATGGAAGTAGGGTTGGATAAAGGACCCGCGATTAAAGTGCGCGACTCTTCGTTTATTGCTGACCCGCGCGTGGTGAACTGGATGGTGGCGGCTGCCAAAGCCAGCAAGATCCCCTATCAGCTGGAAGTGCTGGAAGCGGGTGGTACCGACGGGCGCGCGATTCAGCTTGCGCATGCCGGCGTACCGGCAGGCTGCCTCTCGATTCCTTGCCGTTATATCCACTCACCCTCCGAGATGGTTTCTTATGCTGATGTAGAAAACGCGGTGAAGCTTCTGGTGCGTTTACTCAGCGAGGAAATTAGACTGGATTAAGCGCGGGAGGGGGGCTCCCACTTGGTGGTATAACCAAAGGCGAGATGAAACCCGATATCGATAGCGTGAACGGCGGCATGAAAAACGCAAACCGCCCCACAAAGAAGCTCTCACCGCTGTGTTTTGCGCTCAGCCTGCTGTTCGCGCTGATGGCACTGACCAGCTGTGCTTCCTGGCTTCCCCAAATTGATTGGCCATGGCAGCAGACGGAACTTTCTGTGACCGAAACAGCGGTGCCAGAACTGATGGAAACCCCAGCGTTTTCGGATGAAAGCCCGGCAGCGCCTACTCCGCAAGCGGCGCCAGACGAGCTGGTGGTTTGGCTTCCGGCAGACATGGACCCCGCCGCCGAAAGCCAGGCAGCCGCCCTACTGCAAGCCCGTCTTTCCACATTTGCAGAAACGGAAGGGATTGAGATCACAATCCGGCTCAAGAGTCTTTCGGGCTCTGGTGGTTTATTAGACGCGCTCACCGCGGCCAGTTCGGCCGCTCCGCAAGCCCTCCCCGACCTGATTCTGATGCCAAGACGCGATTTGGAGACTGCAGCCCTGAAATCATTGGTAACGCCGCTGGACCCGCTGACAAGCATCGTTGATGACGAGGATTGGTTCCCCTACGCTCATGAAATGAGCCTGATCCAGGGGGTCGTTTACGGCATTCCTTTTATTGGCGATCCGTTGGCGCTGGTTGGCATGCCCGGTACTGACATCACGCTGCAAACTGACTGGCAGACCATTGCCGCGCGGGGTCAGGTTTTCGCCTTTCCTGCCGACGACCCTCAGGCGCTTGTACCGCTTACGCTTTACATGGCCTTGGGTGGTACGGTTTCTGGAAACCAACTGCAGCCCAGCCTGGACCTTGAAACTTTGACGAAGATGCTCTCCTTGCTCGGGCTGGGGCGTCAAAACGAAAGCATCCGCGTGGATGTGGTCCAGTGGCAAACTTTTGACCAATCCTGGGAAAGTTTTCTGGAAGGTGGCGCCAGCCTCACCGCGGCTCCACTCAGCGAACTGCTGGACAGGTACCCGCAGTCCGTGGAAGACCCCGCCGCGCTGCCGACGCTCCTTGATACCAGCTTCACGCTCAGCAGCGGATGGGTCTGGGCATTAAGTTCTCCAGGAACAGACCGACAAGAACTGGCACTCACTTTAGCGGAGTACCTGGTGGAACCCGGCTTCCTGGGCAGCTGGAGCGAAGCCTTCGGACGCGTTCCCGCGCGGCCGTCCGCTTTGGAGAGCTGGCAAAACGATGCTCTGCGCGTACAGCTGCTGAAGCAGTCCTCAAGCGCGCGTTTTTTGCCAGGTAATGAAGTGATGACCAGTATTTCGCCTGTCCTGCGCAGCGCGGTACTCGCGGTCTTACGCGATAATTATGTTCCGGAAGATGCAGCCAGGCAGGCCGTGGAGAGTTTAAAATGACACAGAAAATCCCCAGCAAACTACCCCCGGGTCGGATGAATCAAGTGGTATTGATTCTGATTCTGATGGCTGTGGTCATCGGTCTGGTACTGACAGTAATCGCTGTGCCAGGTTTTAATATTCCTGTCATACCTACCTCTTTGCCAACTGCTCTTGGAAATCTGGAAGCCACGCCGGACCCGGCGCAGCTGACCGCGACCGCCCTACCCCCGACCCCACCGGTGGTGCGCGTGGAAAGTATCGTGATAGCCGGAGGCGTGCTGGCGCTGATTGTTTTGGCGGCCATCCTGCGGGAGATCTTACTCATCCGCGAGCCTAAAGAATAAAATAACGACCGGTTAATCGCCGGTCGTTTTTCTTAAATTCAGATCGCGAAATCGTTCGTTTCGCCAATCTCCCAGACACCTTCTCTTTTCTGGTAATGCGGGGCTTTGGGATGGCTGTGCACATCCAACTTTTCTTCAAGAGCAGCCAAGCGCGCGTTTACGTCTTCAATACAGTCGGCGATAGCGTCGGGAAGGTCGGCATGCTTCAAATCAATCGGCGGCTCGGGGCTTTCGTGCGCGCGGCGGATGATCTGGCCGGGCACACCTACTACAACCGAGTGCGGCGGCACAGGTTTGACGACCACCGCGTTCGCGCCGATTCGGCTGTGCGCTCCGATGGTGATATTCCCTAAAACCTTCGCGCCTGCTCCAATGACCACGTTATCCTCGATGGTAGGGTGGCGTTTCACCTTCTCCAGGCTGACGCCGCCCAGAGTCACCCCATGGTAAAGCGTGACGTCCGCCCCGATTTCAGCGGTTTCGCCGATGACCACGCCCATGCCGTGGTCGATGAAGAAGCGCCGGCCAATCCTGGCAGCCGGATGGATTTCAACGCCGGTCAGAAAGCGCGAAAATTGCGCGTTCGCCCTGGCCAGCCAGAAGAGTTTGTGTTCCCACAGCCAGTGCGAAACCCGATGCGCCCAGACGGCGTGCACTCCGGCATAACTGGTCAGCACCACCCAACGCGAGCGTGCCGCCGGGTCGCGTTCCAGGGCGGTGTCGACGTCTTCCGTCATTAGTTTAAAGAGACCCATCGTTTCCTCACTTTGGGTGTGTTGTACGCCGGAAGGGGGCAGCGTGATCGGTTCAGCGGCCTGCATTAAGTTCCTCCCGGATGCTGGCAAAAAGGTTGGTGCTCAGGTATCGCTCTGCAAAGCTGGGAATGATGACCACGATGCGTTTTCCCGCGTTTTCCGCTCTGGAGGCAGCCAAGAGCGCCGCCCAAACTGCCGCACCGGAAGAAATGCCGACCGGGATGCCTTCCACGGTCGCCATTTTTTTTGCGGTCGAAAAGGCGTCCTCGGCTTCAACCTGGATTATTTCATCCAACAGGCGGATATCCAGGATAGAGGGGACAAAACCCGCGCCAATGCCTTGCAGGGGGTGCGGACCTTTCTTACCGCCGGAGAGCACGGGCGAGGCGGCGGGCTCCACCGCGATGACGCGCAGCGCCGGGTTATATTCACGCAGTTTGCTGCCAACGCCGGTGATGGTGCCGCCTGTGCCGACGCCTGCCACCAGGATATCGACTTTGCCTTCGGTATCCCGCCAGATTTCCTCGCCTGTGGTGCGCCGGTGCACATCCACGTTGGCGGGGTTGTTGAATTGGTCTGCCAGCCAATAGCGGCTGTCTTGAGCGCGCAGCTTGAGGGCGGTTTCCATGGCGCCAGCCATGCCTTCCGCGCCGGGGGTCAGGATAAGCTCCGTCCCGAGGGCGCGCAAGAGCAGTTTGCGTTCCATGCTGACCGTATCGGGCATGACAATGGCGCTCTTGTAACCGCGCGCGGAGGCGGTGAAAGCCAGTCCGATGCCGGTGTTGCCGGATGTGGCTTCCAGGATGATGGATTCCGGGGAGAGCAGCCCTTGTTTTTCGGCTTCGTCCACCATCGCCACGGCGATGCGGTCTTTGACGCTGTGCGTGGGGTTGAAAAATTCCAGCTTGGCGAGCACTTCCGCGCTGGCAGCCGGGACGAGGCGGTGCAAGCGCACGAGCGGGGTGCGGCCGGTAAGTTGGGTCAGGTTTTGATAAATGGTCATTGCGGGTCTCCAAATAATCGTTAAATAAAAACAGCCAGCTTGGCGGGATGCCGGGCATCACCGTGAGCAGAATTCAGCGGGGGAGGGCCGCCCTGCTCTCAACTGGCTGTGGGAAGTCTGAGAGAAGAGGCGGTTAGCTTCCCCGCCCCGGACACATGCACGCAGATTGCGTGAGAAAAACCAAAGTTTTGCTGAACGAGTAATTCATAAGATGATTATATCTACCGCAAAAGGCGAGTCAACCCGAACTTTGTGCAAATCCGCTCGGATGCGTGGGCGCGGGTTGCTGACGGCGGGCTGCATTATAATCATCTCCAATATTCTCCCGGAGCAGCCAATGGCAGACAGACTTTCGCGTTTACTTGAACTGATGCAGCAGCAAGACCTGGACGCAGCCGCGATTAACCCCGGCCCGACCTTAACTTACCTGACCGGCATGCGCATGCACTTGATGGAGCGCCCGACCGTACTGCTCGTCGCGCGTTCCGGCGCAGCCGCGCTTGTGCTCCCGCAGTTGGAACAGCTGAAGCTTGGCGGCGCGCGCATGGACATTCAGCCCTACCTGTATCCAGACAATCCCGCCACCTGGCAGGACGCTATTTCAGCTGCTTTTTGGGGGCTTGGCCTGCGAAGGGGGCGTATTGGGGTGGAACCGAGGGGAATGCGCTACCTGGAATTGAACTT
The DNA here is from genome assembly GCA_964590535.1 of uncultured Anaerolineaceae bacterium. Lineage (GTDB taxonomy): Bacteria > Chloroflexota > Anaerolineae > Anaerolineales > Anaerolineaceae > Mesolinea. Next base: position 16,603 of record CAZPWL010000011.1, on the reverse strand, counting down.
CCTGCAATTTGCCGCGCCGGACTGCGTTCTCGTGGACGGCAGCGCTGCATTTGAGGACCTGCGCCTGCATAAGGACCCGGGCGAACTGGACAAAATGCAGCAAGCTGCCCAAATTGCCCAGAAGGCGCTGCGCGAAACGTTAAAAACAGTGCGGCCGGGGCAAACCGAAAAACAGATCGCTTCGGAGCTGGTTATCGCGCTCTATCGCGCCGGCTCGGATATTGAACTGCCCTTCCAGCCGATTGTCAGCTCCGGGGAAAACAGCGCCAACCCGCACGCCGTGCCCTCTGAGCGCGCACTGCGCGAAGGCGACCTGCTCCTGTTTGACTGGGGCGCGAGCGTGGACGGCTATTTCTCGGATATCACCCGCACCTTCACGGTAGGCAATGTGGAACCGGAGCTGGAACGCATTGGCTCGATTGTGCGGGATGCTAACGCCGCCGGACGCGCGGCTGCCCGCCCGGGCGTGCCCGCCAGCGCGGTGGACAAGGCTGCCCGCGGCGTAATTGCTGATGCGGGGTTCGGGGAGTATTTCACCCACCGCACCGGGCATGGGCTGGGCATGGAGGCGCACGAAGCGCCTTATATCCGCGAGGATAATGACACAATTTTGGAACCCGGGATGGTGTTCACGGTGGAACCAGGGATTTATTTGCCGGGTTTGGGCGGCGTACGCATTGAAGATGATATGGTCATCAGCCCAGACGGAGCTTACAGCCTGACGGACCTGCCGCGCGAAGTGCTGCCCTGCGAAAGCCTGCGTGAATAAAATGAAGGAACACCGCGACCTCTACCTGGTTGCGCTTTCCCTGTTCATCTGGGGTATAGGCGAGGGCTTATTTTATATCTTTCAGCCGCTCTATATCCAGAAACTGGGCGCTGATCCGATTTTGATTGGGACCGTGCTTGGGATTAATGCGGTGGGGATGACCCTGTCTCAAATTCCGGCGGGCTACCTGGCGGACCGGGTTGGCAGGCGGCCGGTGATGTGGTTCACCTGGGTCATGGGGGTTATTTCCGCGCTGGTGATGGCTTCCGCCAGAAACCTGACCGGTTTTGTGGTGGGTTTGCTGCTTTACGGGCTCACATCGGCCGTTTTGGCGCCGATGAATAGTTACATTTCCCACGCCCGCGGGGATTGGTCCGTGGGGCGGGCAGTGACATTCTCCTCCGCCGCGTTCAGCATCGGGGCAATCATTGGCCCGCTTATCGGCGGCGCGATTGGCGAGCGCTTTGGGCTGCGCAATGTGTATTGGCTGGCGGCAGCTTTGTTCCTGGTCTCCACGCTTGTCATCCTGTTCATTCACAAGCAGCCGGTGGAGGCGCGCAGCGTGGAAGAAGCCCAGCTAAGCTTGCTGCGCAACCCGCGCTTCTTGATGTCCCTGGGTCTTATCCTGATGATCATGTTCTCCATGTACCTGCCCATACCACTGGCAGCTAACTTTTTGCAGAACGAACGCGGACTGAGCCTGGCGTCCATTGGGCAGCTCGGTTCGCTGCAAAACCTTGGCAATGCTGTCTTCGCGCTCGCGTTGGGGCACCTGCCCGCCCTGACGGCTTTTCTCGCGGGCGAAGCGGCCTTGCTGGCCGTCAGTTTGCTGCTCTGGAAGGGCAGCGGGATGGGGCTTTTTGGGCTGGCTTTTTTCCTGATGGGCGGTTACCGGCTTTCGCGCACGTTAAGCGTCGCATTTGTGCAGCCTTTGGTGGGCAAGAACCAGGTAGGACTGGCATTTGGTTTTGTGGAGACGATTAACAACCTCGCGCTGATTCTGACGCCAGTTCTGGCTGGACTGCTGTACGACCGAAGACCTGAATTGGTCTTTGGGGTGAGTGTTGGGGTGCTTGGCGTTTGCCTGGTGCTTACCGCGTGGTCGCGCGGCGTGGGTCGGCGGGTCGCCCGGGGAGTTATCGACCGGATGGGCAGGTAAAGGAGCGTTGGTGTCTCTCGCGATTGCGCGCATGGTACTGGGTCCGCTGCAAAATAACGTCTACATCCTGGCGGATGAGCAAAGCAAAGCCGCAATTTTAATAGACCCGTCTTTTGAGCCGGAGCGGCAGGCGGCGGAAATCAATCGCCGGGGGTGGAATCTTCGGCAGATCTGGCTTACGCACGGACACTTTGACCATACCCAAGGCGCGGCAGGCTTGCTGGCGTTCTTTTCGCCACCGCCGCTGGTGGGTATGCACCCCGATGCGCAGGCCTGGGCGCTGGTTCAAGGGGGCAAGGTGAATTTTGGTTACCAGCCTGCTCCACTCCCAAGGGTGGATTTCCCGTTTTTCCAGGGGCAGCAGCTTTCGCTTGCTCCGGAAGACGGGGAGCCGATCGTGGAGGTGCGGGAAGTACCGGGTCACAGCCCTGGTTCGGTCATTTTCTACTGCGCGAAACTCGGGGCTGCATTTGTGGGGGATGCGATTTTTCGGGAGAGCATTGGCAGGACGGACCTGGCCGGCGGTGATTACCCCGCGCTGATTGCGGCGATACGGGAGCAGATTTTTACGCTGCCGGAGGAGACGGTGCTGCTCCCTGGCCACGGTCCGGCGAGCAGTGTGGGTCACGAACGCGTTCACAACCCCTTTGTGGGTTAGTCGGAAAGCCAGCTTTTTCCTGAGCGCGCTTTTGCGCTCCTTCTTTACAGAGCCATTTGGCTTAATGATACGCTCAGTCAGCCAACAGCCAGTCAACAATATTTCGGTGTTTGATTCCGTTTCTGCTCATGTTCAGTTGGTCCATTGAGAGCACATACTTGTCGAAGTTATCATCGAGACCCGAAAACACGCCGAACTCGCGGGAAATCGTATTCTCATCTGCCAGCAGATAGGTCACCTGGTAATAGGATGTCACTCCGTCTTTAAAGGCAACAAAATCAACTTCCTTGTCGGCGAGTTTTCCGATATGAACTTCGTAGCCGCGCCTGGATAATTCCCAATAAATAATGTTCTCCAGCACACCCTGTATATGCGCTTGGTTTTCCCCGAGGAGGCTTTCGCGAAAGCCGTGATCGGCAACGTAATATTTATCATTCACCGTTAACAACTTCTTTCCCGGGAGATCCTGCCGCTTCACTTTCTTGACAAAAAAAGCGTCTTCACAAAGCGACAAGTAAGAAAGGATTGTGTCAACGGGGATTGAACGGTTTTCGCTCTTGAAGTACTTGCTGATACTCGTGGCCGAAAAGATGCTCCCAATATTGCTTAAGACATACAGGACAACCCGCTGCAGAAGATCCAGGTCGCGAACCTGACCATAGCTGACCACATCTTTTAGAATTACCGAATTATAGATGTCTCGCAGCAGCTGCATGGATGGGCTGTACTGAAGGTCCAGATATTGCAAAGACGGCATGCCTCCGAAAGTTATGTAAGCCTGGAACAATTCTGAAGTAGTCTTGTTTGATGCTGAAAACAATTCCGTGAATTCGGCAAATGAAAAGGGATGAATCTGGAAGCTTACGTACCTACCGCTGAGCAATGTTGCCAGATTGCCAGAGAGCAGGCTGGCGTTTGACCCGGTAATGTAAATGTCGGCGTTAAAGGAAACATTGCATGCGTTAACTGCTTTTTCCCAGTCGGGAAGCAGCTGAATCTCATCCAGGAAAACATAAGCTTTTCTTTTAGGATTTATTGAAGTAAAAAAGTTGGTGAGCATGTCGATCAAATCCTGGGCATTTCGGAGTTTGAGCCCTTCTGCCGACTCAAGATTGAGCTCAAAAAAAAGATCACTGTCGGCCCCTCTCATGCGAAGATCTTGCTGAATCAAGAGCAGCATGGTGGATTTACCCGAACGACGGAGCCCTGTTAGAACTTTGATCATTGGGGTTTCATAGAAAGGACGAATCCGGTCAAGATAATGAGTGCGCTGGATCATTGCAAGCTCCTTTTTATCGATTATATTCGATAAAACCCTGAAAATCAATGTTTAGTCGATTATAATCGACAAAAAGCCAAATAATAAATATTTATCGATCATAGTCGATAAAATATCCTCAAAGACTTGCAATCAAGGGGCTGCGCGCTAGTGGAATAAAAAGCCCCCGCATCAGCGGGGGCTTTTTATTTTTCTCTGCAATTTACTTGGCGTAGGTTACCGCGCGGGTTTCGCGGATGACCGTTACCTGGATTTGTCCGGGGTACTGCATGGTTTCTTCAATTTCTGTGGCAATCGACTTCGCCATTTCGTGCGCGGCCAGGTCATCAATTTCATCCGGGCGGACGATGATGCGCACTTCCCGACCTGCCTGGATCGCGAAGCTGGATTCCACGCCTTGGTGCGCATTCGCGACCGCTTCCAGTGACTTGAGCCGTTTGATGTACTGCTCCAAATCTTCACGGCGAGCGCCGGGGCGGGCACCAGAGATGGCATCCGAAGCTTCCACGATTACCGCTTCCACGGAGCTCTGGTCAACCTCGTGATGATGCGAGGCGATCACGTTTACCACCGCGGCGCTGACGCCGTGGCGTTTGGCAAATTCCGCGCCGATAATCGCGTGCGTGCCTTCCGTGTTGTGATCCATGGCCTTGCCCAGGTCGTGCAGCAGAGCGCCGGCTTTACAGACGTCCACGTTCGCGCCAAGCTCGGAGGCCAGCACGCTCGCGATCTTGGAGGTTTCCACCGCATGGGCAAGCTGGTTCTGGCCGTAGGAGGTGCGGTACTTGAGTCGGCCGAGCTTCTTGATGATTTCCGGGTGCAGCCCGTGAACGCCAGCTTCATAGGCAGCTTCGTTGCCAGCTTTTAGGATGTCTTCGTCCATCTTCAGGCGTTCTTCGTTCAGGATTTTTTCAATGTAGGCAGGATGAATGCGGCCGTCCACTACCAGGCGGCTGAGAGTGCGCTTGGCGATTTCCCGGCGAACAGAGTCGAAGCAGGAAATGGTCACTGCTTCGGGGGTGTCGTCCACAATGACGTCCACGCCGGCTGCCTGTTCAAAGGAGCGGATGTTGCGCCCGTTTCGGCCGACGATGCGACCCTTCATTTCTTCATTCGGGAGCGTCACCAGGGAGGTGGTCACTTCAGCGACGCGGTCCGACGCGACGCGCTGGATAGCGTCGGCAATCAACTCGCGGGCTTTTTCCTGCCCCATTTCGCGTGCTTCGGTCTCGTACTGACGGATGATGCGCATCATGTCCCCGCGCGAGGTCTGCGTGACTTCTTCAAGCAACACAGCCCGGGCTTCTTCGATAGACATCTGGGATACGCGCTGCAGTTCCTCCGTGCGTTGGGCGGCGAGACCTTCAATTTCGTTGGCGCGGCGGTCCATGGTGCTCTGGCGTTTGCTCAGGGCGACTTCGCGCTGCTGCATCTGGTCAAACCGGTGGTCCAGCTCTTCGCGGCGCTTGACCAGGCGGTCGTCTTCCTTGCTAAGCTCGCTGCGGCGGTGCTGCAAATCGACTTCAGCATCCCGGATAATCTTGAGGGCTGAGTCTTTGGCATCCAACTCGGTTTGTTTGGCGCGTTCCTCGGCTGCCGTGAGGATGTCCTTGGCGGTCTGGTGCAGTTTTTCCTCTTTCTGCTTACGCAGCGCTGAGAACAGCACATAGCCGAGGAGCAATCCAAGCGCAAGGGCGAGCGCGAGGAAAATAATTCCTTGCGGGTCTCTCAGGATAGGTCCCTGTGTGTAAAGATTTAAGTGTTCCATGTTTTCCAATACTCCATATTCTTAGGTAAAGTCCTGTCCCTGTGAGGAGTTCTGCGCTTCGTTCCATAAACGGCTGAGCACGGAAGCCACGACCGCGTAGGAAAACCCCCGGCGCTGTAAGAAAGCGCCCAGCCTGAGGCGAAAGGTTTCCTGCGGGAGCGCGGCATAGCGCCCTGCAACGCGCCGGGCGGCTTTAAGCGCCAGTTCGCTTTCCTGCAGATCTGCCTGCGCGAGCGCAGATTCAATGGTTTCGTTGGGGATGCCTTTGTGACGCAGTTCAGCTTTTAGCAGGCTGACCCCGCGTGGGCGGAAAGCGCTGCGGTTCTCAACCCACTCCCGGGAGAAACGAGCATCATTGAGGTACCCTTCTCCTTCAAGGCGGGAAAGCACCACAGCGGCAAGCTCCTGGCTGCAGCCTTTGCGCGTCAGATAATCCCGCATCTCCTGGATGGAGCGGGAGCGGAAACTGAGGAAGTGCAGCGCCCTGGTATAGGCGCTTTCCGCGTCGTCCTGCTCCTGAAGCCGGGTAATCTCTTCCATCGTAAGCTTCCGCCCCGGTTTCAACCAGGCGGCAGTCAGACGGTCGAGCGAGAAAGCGAATTCACCGTCCAGGCTGATGTTTACGCGCTGGCGGTTATGCTTTTGGGCTTCGATTGCGGTAATTACCTTTTCCATTTAATCCAACAAAGCCATGGTCTGGGGGAGACCACGGCTTTGATGACAGCAAGTAATCCGGAATCAAGCGCTTTGCCCGGGTGCGGGCACAGCACCATCAGTTTGGATAAGATTATATATTGGTACTTTTTCTCGTATTAACGCGTCCGGCGTAGAAGGCGCTGAAGGTGTGTTCGCGCGGCGGGCAATGTACCCGGGGGAATATGAAATCGCTCACACGAACCCCTCATCGTTTTGTTTTTCAAAAGCCAATTAATGCGCATTTTGTACCAATTTATAAGCCGGTAAATCCGGCGCTTAACTATCCATGCAAGACCGCGCGCAAGCGCATGGTCTTCAAAGCCATGATCTCCATGAGCACACTCGCACAGAACTCACGGGCAATTCATGTTTTGTAACAAGCATTATACATTATTTTTGTGTTAGCGGTTTTCGCCCTGTACGTCTGCACAAGGCGCATGGGATTCGAGGTATCTCATGCTACAATAAACCCATGAACGAAAGCGACAAATCCGCCCTCAATGACCGGACACCGGAACAGGCTCACGCGCGCGAACGTTTCTGGCAAATCCTGTTCCCACTGGTTGTTGTCTGCGTTCTTCTCACCGCGGGGTTTGCCTTGCTCCTGCTTTATTCCGGCGAACTTGGCAGCAGCACGGAAGGAATGGCAGCGGCAGCCCTGGTATCAATCGCGCTCCCGATCATGCTGCTTTCTCTGGTCTTTTTGCTTATCCTGGTCGCTCTGATCACCGGCGCTGCCAAAGCATCCGCATGGCTGCCTGGCGCAGGAGCGGAAGTGCTGGCGGTATTTCGTTCCATCAACGCGGGAACACAACGCGGAAGCCAGGCGCTTGTTGCGCCGCTGCTGACGGTCGGGCAGAAGACCGCCGAGCTACAACACATCAGCGCTGAATTGCGCTCACGCCTTACCAAAGGAAAAGTCAGATGAAAACCTCGATCAAAACGATAACCATTATTGTTGGCACAGCTTTAGGCGCTTTGTTGGGTTATGAGGCTGCCAGGATTCTGATTAAGCAGTCTGAAGCCGCCGGGAAGAGCTCTCCGGTGACTGCTTCTCAGGCGCTGCAGGTAGGTTTGGGCGCGTTGGGTCTGCTGCGCCAGGTTTCGGGCGGCGGAAAGTAAGTCAGTTCCTGACGGAGATCGTTATTACCCTTGTTTGAACTTGTTTTTCTCGGCACATCCGCTTCCGCGCCCTCCATTAAAAGAGGGCTTTCTTCGCTGGTTGTCAAACACGGCGAGCACCGCTTCATGATTGACTGTGGTGAGGGTACCCAGCGCCAGATCCTCAAATCCGGGATTGGGTTTAAACGCTTGAACCACATTCTGCTCACGCACGGGCATCTGGATCATATCCTGGGTCTTGCGGGTCTCATTTCCACCTTCATGCGGTGGGAAGCCATCGAGGAAATAAACATTTACGGCAGCCGACACACGATGGAACGCGTGGACGACCTCATCAACGGCGTGGTGCTGCGCGGAGCGCAAACGCCCATGCCAATCCGGCTTTTGGATATTAAACCCGGCTTGGTCTTTGAGACAGAGGACTTTGCAGTGCACGCTTTCCAGGTGGAACACCGCGGCTCATCGTCCCTGGGCTTTCGCTTTGAGGAGTATCCGCGCAGACCATTCCTGCCAGAAAAAGCCGAAGCCCTCGGGATCGCACCCGGACCATGGCGCAAAGACCTGGTGGCCGGCAAAACGATCGTTCTGCCCGACGGGAGAGTGATTCAACCTGACCAGGTGCTGGGCGAAGAAAAAGCTGGCACCTGCCTGGTCGTTGTCGGGGATGTCGGCAAACCGGAACGGCTGCTGGCGCACATTCAGAGGGCAGACACGCTGGTGATTGAAGCGACTTACCTGCAGGATGAAGCCGAGATGGCGCAGGAATTTGGGCACACCACTGCTGGAACCGTGGCGGAGCTGGCAAAGCAGGGCGGGGTTGGGCAGCTGATCCTCACGCACGTATCCCGCCGCTACAGCGATGATGCGATATTGAACGAAGCTTGCGCGATTTTCCCCAACACAAAATTGGCGCACGATTTTGACACGTTTATTGTGCGGCACGAGGAATAAATCCTGCGCATTCGCGGATAAACCCGCCATTTACACAGAACTACCGACCGGAATCTGCCCCAGGTATCTATGTTAGAATCTTTTTCGCTATGAAAGAGCTAAAATTAGTTCTGGCGTCAGCATCTCCCCGGCGCAGAGAACTGCTGGGTCTGTTTGAGCTTCCGTATACCTGCCAAGCCGCTGATATTGACGAATCCATTCACGCCGGTGAGGCGCCAAAAGCGTATGTGCAAAGGTTGGCGCGGGAAAAAAATGAAGCAGTACAGGCGGACGCGCTGATACTTTCCGCGGATACGATTGTCGTTTTCAACGACGGCGTGTTAGGGAAGCCAACTGACGTGCGCGAGGCTGATAAGATGCTCACGGAACTGCGCGCCAAGGTGCACAGCGTGTGCACCGCGCTCTACCTGCGCGGAGACGGGCAGGCAGGCGCTGACTGCTGTGAAACCCGCGTACGGATGCGTCCTTACACGCGGGCGGAAATCGACGCCTACATTGCCAGCGGCGACCATCAGGACAAGGCTGGCGGATACGCCATCCAGCACAAAGCCTTTCATCCGGTGGAAAGCGTGGACGGCTGTTACGCGAATGTGATGGGCTTGCCGTTGTGCCACTTAAGGTGCTTGCTGCGGCAAGCGGGGCTGCGGATAGACGCGGATATTCCCGCGCTGTGCCAGCATCATCTGGGTATTCAATGCGAGGTGTTCCCCGGCATCCTCGCCCGCTGCGACGCGGACAAACGGGATATGGTCTGATATGAACATAAAAAGAAAGCTAGTGCTGTTTGTGGTTTTTACGCTCTTGCTGGGCGCTTGTGCCAAGCTGCCGGTGCCTGGAGAGCCGACGGCTACCCCTGAATCCGAACTGCCCACGCCTGTGCTCGCGCTTACCCAGGCGCCGGACGTGGAAAGTGAAGCCGTGGCTTATCTGGAAGCTTGGAAGTCCGAGGATTACGAGGGTATGTACGCCCGGCTGAGCAAGCTGACCCGGGACGCGCTTACGCTGGAAGACTTCACAAAACAGCACAAAACAGCGGCTGTTGCGATGACCATGCAGGAGATGAATTACAGCATCCTTTCCAGTATGGTGCGCCCTTCATCGGCGCAGGTAGCCTATGATGTCAGCTATACAACCACGCTCTTGGGGACAATTGAACGCAGCACGATCATGAACCTGACCTTGGAAGACGGCAGTTGGCAGGTCCAGTGGGACGTCAGCATGATTTTGCCGGAGCTTGCAGGCGGGAACAAGCTGGAACTGACCTATGAAATCCCGGCGCGTGGAAATCTTTACGATATTTACGGGTATCCGCTGGTCGCCCAGGACGACGCGGTCGCGCTGGGAGTCATCCCCGGGCAGATTGACCCGGAAAAAGAAGCCAGCATGCTCAGCTTGCTTGCCAATATCCTGGATGTCAGTTCAGACTCTATCTATAAAAAATACCAATACGCCGGAGCGGATTGGTATGTGGCTGTTGGGGACGTGTCCGCCGTTACGGCGCAAAAATATGGGGACAGGCTCTCATCCTATCCCGGCTTGATTTTGAGTTCTTTCCGCTCGCGCTACTACTACGACGGCGGCATCGCGCCGCATGTCATCGGATATGTGCTTTCCATTTCAGTCGAGGAGCTGGAAAAATACCAACGGCTCGGATACCGTGGGGATGAAAAAATTGGCGCCAGTGGGCTGGAGGCCTGGGGTGAACAATACCTGGCGGGTACGCACGGCGCTTCGCTGTACGTCAAGGACCCCCAGGGGCAGGTGCTGACCAAGCTGGCCTCTGCCAAACCAAAACCTGCCGCATCCGTTTACACCACCATCGACAGCACTTTGCAGTACTACCTGCAGCGCTCATTGGGTAACAATCTTGGAGCGATTGTGGTAATGGAACGGGATAGCGGCAAGGTGCTCTCCATGGTTTCCAACCCCGGCTTCAACCCGAACCTTTTCGAACCGGTAAATTACAACAGCATCGTGCTTGGTGACGTGCTCACTGACCCCAAACTTCCTTTATATAACCGCGCGTCCCAGGGCGTTTACCCGCTTGGGTCGGTGTTCAAAATTATCACGATGGCAGCCGCGCTGGAGACAGGCGTCTTTACCCCGGATTATCCATATTACTGTGATGATAAGTGGACCGAACTGGCAGGAACCGTCCTTTATGACTGGACTTATGAACGCGGCTTTGGGGCTTCGGGCTTGCTCACTTTGAAAGAGGGCTTGATGCGCTCGTGCAACCCCTGGTTCTGGCACATCGGGCTGACACTTTGGAACGACGGCTACGAAAGCGCTATCGCGGACATAGCCTCAGGTTTTGGGCTTGGCAAGACCACTGGCATAGAAATTCCGGAATTTGAGGGAAGACTATCACAGCCTGATTCTGTATCAGCGAATGTCCAGCTTTCCATTGGGCAGGGTACGCTGCAGGTCAGCCCTCTGCAGGTGGCTGCGTTTGTGGCTGCGGTCGGCAACGGCGGGACGCTCTACAAGCCGACCGTGGTGGAAAAAATTATTCCAGTGGATGGAACCGACCCGGTGTATGAATTCACGCCGGTTGTCAATGGCCAACTGCCCGTTACGCCCGAGAACCTGAAAGCTATCCAGGAAGCCATGGTGATGGTGGTACGCAACACGCGCGGAACGGCAGCCTATCAGTTCCGCGGGCTCAGCGTGAATATCGCCGGAAAGACCGGCACCGCCGAGAACCCGGCCGGAGACTCACACGCCTGGTTTGCTGGCTATACCTTTAACGAGGACCCCAACCGCCCGGATATCGCGGTCGCGATCATCCTTGAGAACGCGGGCGAGGGCTCGGACATGGCAGCGCCGCTCTTCCGGCGTGTTGTGCAGTTGTACTTCTCAAATTACAACAATGCCGGCGGCACCATGCCCTGGGAAGAATCGCCGTATATTATTGCCACAGAAACCCCGGAGCCGTAACTAAGCATATGGCGTCTGACCGGACCCCAACCAAGAATGCTCCGAACCTGCTGCAAGGCCTGGTGATTCGCTCCCTGGCCGGCTACATGACTGTGCGTACCGCGCAGAGCGATGTGCTCTGCCGCGTGCGCGGCAGGCTGCGCCGCGGCCGCGCGGAAGGGGACCTGGTAGCGGTTGGGGACCAGGTGATGATTGAAACCCACGAAGACGGCAGCGGCAGCATCGCGCAGGTGCTCCCGCGCAAATCCGTGCTTTCGCGTCAACTTTCCGGCGTCAACTACGAATACCAGCAAATCCTGCTGGCAAACCCCGACCAGGTGGTGTTGGTGTTTGCGTGCGCGCAGCCAGACCCGAGCATGCGCATGCTGGACCGTTTTCTGGTCGTGGCGGAAAGGCAGGAAATCCCGGCGGTCATCGTTGCCAACAAGTTGGACCTGGTGCCGCGCGAACAAGCCGAAGCGCTTTTTGAGGTCTACCGCCGCGTCGGCTACGACCTGATTTACACATCCACCCTGACCGGCGAGGGCATCCCTGAGTTGAAAAGCCGGCTGCAAGGCAAACTGAATTCGCTGGCGGGCCCTTCGGGCGTTGGCAAAACCAGCTTGCTGAACAGCGTCCAGCCCGGGCTCGCGTTGGAAGTGGGCGCCGTCAGCCGCGGCCTGCAAGGCAAAGGCATGCACACCACCCAGGTAAAGCAGCTCTTTCCGCTGGATGCAGGCGGTTACCTGGCGGACGTGCCGGGGCTGCGCACGCTGGCGCTGTGGGATATTCAGGGCGAGGAATTGGATGCTTACTTCCGCGAGATTGCCCTGCTGGTGCCGGAATGTCAGTTCAACGACTGCACCCACAGCCATGAACCTGGCTGCGCTGTGCGCAAAGCAGCGGAGGACGGCCGCATTGACCCGCGCCGTTACGATTCTTACTTGCGTCTGCGCTTTGGCGGAAAACTGGTGCAGGCTGAAGATGAGGAGATTGATTTTGAAACATTTGACTGACCGCGCGCTTGCGGGCTTTGCGGGGAAAGCTTTATTCGCGCTCGTGATGATGGGTTTGATAGCCGGCTGCGCGCAAACTCCGCTGGTAACATCCACGCGGCAGCCCGGCGCGGAAACACCCGCGACCCCGGCGCCCCCCACGCCCACCGCAACAGCCGTGCCGCCCAAGGTGATGACGGTCTGCCTGGCGGAAGAACCCGCAAGCCTGTACCGTTATGACGGGCACGCGGGCGGCGCGAAAGACACAATTTTCGCGGCGCTTTTCGACGGACCGTTTGAAGTGGACAGCGATGGCGCTTTTGCCGAATCTATCCTCAGCGCTTACCCCAGCCGGGAAAACGGCGGCATCAGCCTTGTTCCGGGCGCGGTACAGCCCGGCGATATGGTCGTGGACGCGAATGGCGAACTGACTGTGTTCAAGGCGGGCATCTTTGTGCGCCCTGCCGGCTGCGAGCGCAGCGCCTGCGCCGTGACCTGGGAAAGCGGTGAATTTCAGATGGACCGGACCCGCGTGGAATTTCGGCTGCGGCCGGACGCGCTTTGGTCCGACGCTGAGCCGCTGACCGCGCAAGACGCGCTGTTCTCTTACCAGACAGCCAAACAGGCAGCGCTCCCCGCGGGAGCCTGGGCTCTGGACCGCACGGACTCTTTTACCGCTGAAGACGACCTGACAGCGGTCTGGCTGGGCGTGCCCGGCTTTTTCCCGCGCGAGCTGGCGCCGTTCTTCTGGCTGCCGCTGCCCGCGCACCAACTTTCTGGCACGGAACCGGCCGCTCTCAGCGAGGACCCGCAAGCCGCGCGCGCGCCACTGGGCTGGGGCGCTTACCGGCTGGTCCGTTGGGAAAGTGGGAAAAACCTGGAGCTGGAACGCAACCCGCATTATTTTGGCGCGGCTGAAAATCAGGAGGGCTTTGACCAGCTCAATTTCCTGTTTGTCACCGACCGCGAAGAAGCGCTTGGCAAGCTTGCCGACGGTTCATGCGACGTGCTTGACAAGACCTATCATCTGGAATCCCTCCCCAAAGCACAGCTTGGCGCGCTTTCTGCTGCTGCCGACCTGTACTGGGAGAACTGGCAGCCGGTGGAGCAGCTGGTTTTTGGCATTCGACCAGCCAGTTACGACGACGGTTATGCCTATTGGACAGACGATCGCCCGGATTTCTTCTCCGACCAGCGCACGCGCACCGCGCTGCTCGCCTGCCTGGACCCGCAGGCACTGGCAGCGCAGGTGCTGGCGGAATGGCTGCCCGAAGACAGCGACCTGACCCGCCTGCAGCTGCCTGACGCGGACGCGGAGCCCACCGCGCTGTTGGACGAGATTGGCTGGAAAGACCTGGACGCAGACCCAAGCACGCCGCGCAGCGCTCAAGGCGTTTCGGGCATCAACAACGGCACCCCGTTTACTCTGAACCTGTACACCAGCCAGAGCGCTCTACAGACCAGCGCCGCCGCGTTGATTATTGAGAAGCTGGGCGCTTGCGGCGTGGGAGTGGACTGGCAGGCGCTGCCGCTCGCGGAGCTTTACCAGCCTGGTCCGGAAGGCGCGCTGTTTGGGCGCAGGTTTGACCTTGCGCTGGTCTCCTGGCAGCAGGTAAACGAACCGCTCTGCGCCCTGTACCGCAGCAATGCCATTCCATCCGACGCAAATTTCTGGGTTGGCACCAACCTGGCTGGCTTTTCTGACCCAACCTTTGACGCGCTCTGCGCGGACGCGGAGCAAGGCGATGGGCTGGCACCTGCCTCTCCAGCGGCGGCGCTGCTGCCGCACCTCAGCCTGTGGGCAAGCCGCCCTGGGCTGGCAGCGCAGGAGAACCTGCTCTGGAGCCAACTGGAAAGCTTGAAACCGGAATAATATGCCGATGCGACGGCAGCTGATGGAGCATAAGTGAGACGATTTTCCAAAGATTTTGAAATCGTGACCACAATTGATGAAAAAGGTCGCGAAAAAAGAAGCGCTGAATACAAGGGCGAATACTTTAACTTCGCGGTGGACGGCGCTGACTACCAGCGCTTTCGGACGCTTGCCTGGGCGCTAATTCCCATAATGATAGCGCTGCAAATTGGCGCGGGTTTCGTCGCGAACCGCGGGATGTACCAAATGTACATCGCTATTCCATACGTCCTGTGCTTTTTCCCGCTGGTGTACCTGAGCGCGGGCGCCCTGCGGCTGCCGCGCGAGACCTCCCATCTGCGGCGCGACCAGGCTGAGCTTTCCGTCCGACGGATGAAGAGGTCCGGCGCAGCGCTGCTTGTGTTCACCGGCATGATAATCCTGGCTGAGTTGGTTTACCTGGTTTTCTTCATGGATGGGTCGGAGCTTGGCAGAGAGCTTCTGTTTATGGCGCTTGTTGTATTGCTTGGTGTGGTAAACGGGTACTTTTGGCTCAAAACGCGCGCGATTCTTGTGAAAAACGAGGAATAATATTGGTATTTGATATGAAAAATCCGCCGATTGCATTGACGGATATTTTTAAACACACTATAATCCAAAGGATCTCTATTCAAACTAGGAGAAAATAGGAGAAAGAAATGACCAAATTCACAAAATTCCTTTCGTATCTGTTGGTATTCGTGATGATTGGTGTGGCGATCGCCGCTTGCGCGCCAGAACCAGTTGCCACCGAAGCCCCGGCAGAACCCACCGAAGCAGCGACAGAA
>CAZPWL010000011.1:0-1508 GCA_964590535.1 uncultured Anaerolineaceae bacterium | reverse complement strand
GTGGTTGCTTACAGCGAGTTCTCTCAGAAATTCAGCCCGTTCTATTCCGATACAGCCTATGACGCCGATGTCGCAGCAATGACCCAAATTAGCCTGCTGACCACCGACCGCCAGGGCGGTATCATCTTCAACGCGATTGAAGGCGAAACAGTGCCTTATAACGGCGTTGACTACCTGTACAAAGGCCCCGCGGACGTAGAAGTGGAATACGATAAAGCCACCGATACCACCAAATACACCGCCCGCCTGCGCGTGGGGATGAAATTCTCTGACGGCACCCCTGTGACCGCCGATGACATCATCTTCACCTATTACACATTCCTGGATCCGACCTATGTTGGTTCCACCACCCTGGGTTCCTACGACATCGTAGGCCTGAAGGACTATCAGACCCAGACCACCAGCGAAGTCTATGACAAATACCTGGCTCTGTTTGACGAAGCATACGCCGCCGGCCCCGACCACGTCTGGGCTTCCACCGACGCATGGACCGAAGAACAGAACGCTGATGTCTGGCCGAAACTGACCGAATCCATCAAGGCTGAAATTCAGGGCATTTATGATGAAGTCTGGGCCAGCTACGGCGCTGACGAATTCACCGCCGAATACTTCAATGGCAAGACTGCTGAAGAAATCAAGACCGCCGGCGCTGATGTAGCTTACGCCATGCGCATGTGGGGCTTCGGCTCCCTCAAATGCACCACCGAGGTTGCTGAAGGCGAAGACCCCATCGCAGTTGCTGACTGTGTGGACCCCGTGATCTTTGCAGGCGCTGGCACTGGCACCGAGTGGGACCTGGCCACCACCTTCCCGACCATGGACGACTACTACACCGAACTGATGGCTGCCTACGGCAATGACGTTGCCGCGGCTTTCCCCTACGAGTCCGTTGCCGGCACCGACGTTCTTGGCAATACCAAAACCGCCTTTGTCGGTTTCTGGGGCCCCAAGGATGAGAGCATGGGCGGCGAGGGCGTTCCGAACATCTCCGGTATCAAGAAGATTGACGACTACACCGTGGAAGTGACCACCAATGGTTACGAAGCCCCGGCTGTCTACAGCATTCTCGGTATTCAGGTTACCCCCCTGCACTACTACGGCGATGTTGCCAAGTACGACTATGAGAACAACAAGTTCGGTTTCGATTATGGCGACCTGTCCAAACAGGAAAGCCTGACCGCGACCCCCATGGGCGCCGGCGCCTACAAGTTCGTCAAATACGACAACAAGGTTGTCTACTTTGAAGCGAACGAGTATTACTATCGCGGCTGCCCGAAGATTGCTGAAATTCAATTCAAGGAAACGGTTTCCGCTGAAGTTCCCTCCGCTCTGCAGACCGGCACAGCCGACGCGGGCGAAATGAGCTACAACAAGACCCGTTACGAAGAAGTGATGCAGTACAACGGCAATGGCGAAATGACTGGACCAGTCATCACCTCCAGCCTCGTTGACAACCTGGGCTACGGCTACGCTGGTATCAATGCAGTAACCGTGAACGTTGCTGGCGA
>CAZPWL010000010.1:17209-24922 GCA_964590535.1 uncultured Anaerolineaceae bacterium | reverse complement strand
CGCTGCCAGATAGCGCGTGAAGCCCAGCACGCCGGCTTTGGTGACAGAGTAGTAAACCGGCTTGAAAGAGCGGCTGCCATCCGGGCGTTCGTAGATGCGCTGGTCCGGTCCGTTCAATCCGTAAGTCGAGCAAATATTCACAATGACGCCAGCGCCTTGCGCAAGCATCGGTTCCACCGCTGCCTGGGATGCCAGGAACATACCGGTGAGATTAACGTCCAGAGCTTTGCGCCAGTTTTCCAGGGAATAAGTTTCGAACTCGTTAGCGCCTTGCTGGCTCTCGTGCTGAGGGTCAAATTTCGGGTCCATCGCCGCGCTGTTGATGAGCACGTCCAGCCGGCCAAATCGCGCCAGCGTGCTCGCGACCATCGCGCGGGTGGAGCCGGGGTCAATCACATCCACGCGCAGGGCGTCCGCGCGCAGACCCAAAGAGCGGATATGCTCAGCCTGCGCCTGCGCCAGGTCTTCCGCCAGGTCAGCCAGCATCACGCTCGCGCCGGCCTGCGCCAACGCCAGCGAAAATTGCTTGCCCAACAGGCCGCCCGCGCCGGTTACCAGCACCGTTCGCCCACTCATGTCGAATTTACTCAGGATGTTTTGTTTCATTTTTTTGTTTATCCCGTGAATTTCCGTTTAGATTTTACCACCAGGGCATCTTCCGCTTTCATGCCAGGCTGACCCGCCGGCTTTCCTGCGCGTGGGATTCCCGGACCGCCGCCACAATTTGCTGGACGCGGATACCATCCTCAAGCGAACAATAATCAAAATTCTCGCCCCTGCACAGGCGGATAAAGTCCGCCATTTCCGCCAGGAACATGTCATTGCGTTCAAAACCTTCCGGCGGGATAATCTGCCGGCTGGTCGCGGCATCAGCGGGAAACACGTGCGCGCTTCCGTCAGCGTTGTCCCAGAGGATACGGCCGCGCTCACAAGCAAATTCGAGGGTATGGGAAGCCGGCCGCTGATAGTAATCCAGGTGGACAGACATGCGCGCGCCGTTGGCGAACTCGAGCAGCGCGTCGGTGTTATCTTCCACGTCCAGTTCCAGGTCGCTAAGCTTGCTCATTTCCGCGCGTACCGAAATTACTTCTCCAAGCATCCAGCGCAGGTAGTCAAAGGGGTGCGAGAGCGTGTTGGTCACGCCTCCGCCAAGGTCTGCCCTCGCGGCATACGAAGTGCGGTAGTCCTCCCAGGGGTGCCAGCCGGGCAAGTACTCGCCCCAGTGGGCGCGGCCGGATAGCGTCCATCCCAGGCTTCCTTCTGCCAGGATTTGCCGGATTTCGCCCAGTACCGGATGGTAGCGGAAATGGAAACCCACCATGGCGCGAGCCTGATTGAGCGCCAGGGCTTCCCGCAGCGTGTCCAGGCCTTCCAACGTGTGGGAGATAGGTTTTTCAATCAGCAGGTTCGCGCCAGCTTGCGCGGCTGGCAGCGCCGTGCTCAGGTGCGCCGCGGTCGGGTTGGCAATTATGACGCCCTGCGGTTTTTCGTCCAGCGCCTGTGCCAAATCCGTAAAGACCGGCAGGTCGTCCAGGTCATCATCCGGCAGCGTGGCGCGGTGCGTGCGGTAGAGCAAAATATCTTGCTCCCCAAGCGCGCGCAGGTTGCGCAGGTGCCGCCTGCCAATGGAACCTAAACCCACAATGAGAAAACGCATCATTCCCTCCCGTTCTGGTGCAGCAGCCCGTAAAGCCAGTTAATCAAGCCTTGAATACCGTTGCGGACGCGTCGGTTGGCAGCCGCTTTCGCCAGCAGTCCGGAGCGGGGTTTCGCGCTGGCTGCAGCCTCAGCCTGGATGCCGTCCTGTGCCGCCAGAGCAGCGACTTCCGGGTCCAGGGCGTTGCCCAGCAAGCGCATGGTCTGCGCGTAGGTGGTCAGGCGCAGATAAGCTTTGGCGTCCATGCGGTCGTCCATTTCTACCATCCTGCCCATCAGCTGATCGCTCCAACCGTCCACAAGCATCTCGTCCAAAACTTCCAACAGCACTTTTTTGGGCGCCATCACTTCAAAGTGGTGCGCGCTGACCCAAGCCTTCAGGCCTTTGAACGAAACGACCACGTCCTCAACCCCGGCAACTTCGCTTTGGTAGCGTTCTTCCGTGCGCCCAGAGTTGTCCATGTACTCTTCTTCCCACTTGCGCGGCATCAGCAGACCACGTTCCACGCTTTCGGCAGAGCTTTCTGCCCACGCAAGCGTGCTGTCCGAACTCATGACCACGCGCTGGCGGATGTAAAAGCCGGTGACCGCGCCGACATTCGGGAAGGTGTCCAGAACCTCAAGATGCGCGGGCAGCCAGCCTTTAAGGTGGTAGACGTCGTCGTCGCTGTAGGCAATCACGCTGCCGGATGCCAGCTGCGCGATGCGGTAGAGCGCGTTCAGCTTGCCAATATTCTGCGCGGAGAGCACCAGGCGGTCAATCTTCCCTTGCGCGAAAAGCTCTTGCAGGTACGCGACCATTTCAGGGCAGCTGCCGTTGTCAAACACCAACAGTTCATAAGGGTCTTCGGTATTGGCAAGGATGCTGGGCTGAAGCTGACGGTCTGGTTGCGGGAGGGGTTAATGCCAATTCTGGGCATATTTTATGCTTCCTTGCGGGCGTTCTGGAACGCGCGCTTCTTCCAGAATTCAACCCAAGCCCGTTTTGGGTGAAAGAGGGTGAAGAGAATTTGCGTCAGCGCGTAATTGTGCCATTTAAGCAGCGGAAAATGCTGGACCTCCCGCCAGAATTTCTTCCAGCCGAGAGGAAAAGCGTTAATTTTGCCGTCTCGCAGTTGATGCGAGGCATCATCGAGAACGAAAATCGTGCGCCAACCGCCGGCCAGCTGCACATTTTCTCCAGTTTCGGGCAGGCGGTAGTGCCGCTGCCCATCTGGCAGGTGGCTGTAATCATGGTCCTGATGGATGATTTGCAGGTCTGCGCTGGCATCCACAACAGACCAGCCTTGCGCCCTGGCATGGTAAATCATCCAGTTATCCCACCCGGCGCGCCCGACTGTGAAATCAGGAATCTGCTGGAAGCACGCGCGTGGAAAGATAAAGTAATCGCTGCCGGTGCGGGCATGCAGGCGTCCCTCGGTAAGCAAGCGCTGCTTCAGCGCTGTCTGCCCCTCCGGGTCAAAGCGCAAGGGCTCCTCCACGCGCAAATCCCAGCGCCGCCCGACCATCAGGAAGCATTCGAGAGCTTCCCCAACCCCGCGTGCGCAGTTCACAAAGTCCGGGAAGAGCAGGATATCGGCGTTCACGTAAGCCAGATATGGGCTGTCGTTCAGGCTTCTGCCCAGCGCGAAGATGGAACTGATCAGCGGCGTACCCAGGTCGTTCACAGCCACTTGCGGCAGATGCGTGAAACCAAATTCGGCGGCGGCTTCCGCGATGCCGGGTTCATCCCCGACCAATGCCACCGACACTTCCGGACCCAGCGCCTGCCAGGATGCCAGCGCGTTGCGTTGAATGAGCGCGATGCGCGGGTTTGTGAAGGGCTTGGGCGCGCTGAAGAGCGTGATTAACGGCATCGCTCATCCCTCCAAGGGCAGCCAGGCTTTGCGCGGCAGCAGACGCGAGAGGATATTCCGCCGCAGCATGGCAAGTTTTCGGCGGATGGGCACAAAGCGTTCCACCCGGGTTTCAATCGGCTCAGGCGGGTTCTCCAGCGGCACAGCCAGTACGTTCAAAAAGAGCGGGAAAATCTCCGAACGCGGATAGCCGTGTTTGCGCAGACTGACCACCCGGTAGCCGGCTTTCCGGAGTATCTCTTTCAGGCTGGCAGGTGTAAAGCAGCTCAGGTGCGCCAGTTCGTAGCTGTTGTGCGCGTAAAAATTTGGCACTTCCAGCAGCAGCCAGCCCTGGGGTGAAAGCAGCTTCTCACGAATCTGGCGCAGGCTGCCGAGCGGGTCGTCAAAGTGCTCCAGAACGTGCATCAGACTAACCAAATCGAAGGGCTGCGGTTGGCTGGCAAGCAAGCTTTCCAACGAGGGGAACATGCGCAGGCCTTCTGCCTCCGCCAGCGCGCGATAGGCATTGCCGGGTTCCACCCCTACGGCCTCCGCCTGGTATGCCTCGCGCAGCGCCGCCAACATGCGCCCACTTGAAGCGCCGATGTCCAGCACGCGACCAAGGTCCTTCACCATATTGGCACGCAAATATCTCACCTGGGCCGAAGCGCGCATACTCTGCTGGCGCAGGTCTTTGGGGGTCGGTTCCTCGGTCGCCTGGTAAAGTTTCCGGTAGGTCTCCGCGTAAAAGGTAGGGTCAGCGGCTTTGCTGATAGTAACATCCTGAAAGACGAAGCCGCAAGCTCCGCAATGGTAATAGGGCACGCTGAAGCCAAAGGAACTGACTTGTTCAAGCACCTGCGCCTGCCTTGCTCCGCACAAGGGGCAGCGCGGGCTGGCGTGGACGTCGGCGCTTTGCAGGCTGACAGGGAGAGGCATCACATCTTTCGCATCCGCAAGCAAGGTTGGGGCGGATTCGTGAGCTTTTGCGCCCGCGCCGGCGCGCTCATCCACATCCAGGAAGGACTTGTGCTGAATCCCAACCAGACTTTGCTGCCACTGCGGATTTTGCGCGCTCAAACGCAGCAGCTCATCAAAGCTGAAATTGTCCTCGTTCCCAAAACCAGCAAAAATCGCCCGGGCGACCTGCAGGTCTTCTTCAGTATCCACGGTGAAACGCAGATGTCCCATGTCCGGCGCGGTGTCTACCAAGCGCACCCGAAAGCGCCCAGGAACGTCATAGAAATAAGGCATGACGTGTTCGCGCTCGTATTTTTCTGTTGCATGCTGCCAGGCATCTTCCAGCGCGGCAAAACTGCACACCTCGGTATCCATCCCAATCGGGCTGGTGCGCTCCTGTGGGGGCGGAAGCCGGTTGGCGGCAAAATCGCAGTCCCCTTCCAGAAATGCGGCGATGACGCGGTCAATTTCCAGCGGGTCTATCATCGGGCAGTCGGCCGTGATACGGACAATCACATCCGCCTGGTTCACGCGCGCGCATTGGTAGTAACGGTCCAGCACGTCATAAAGGCTGCCTCGGAAAGCGGGCGTGCCCTGCCGCGCGCAAAAGTCGGCAATCGGGTCGTCAGTCGGGTCTGTGGTGGTAGCCACGACTACACCGCTAATGTTACGCGAGCGGCTGACGCGGCTGATGACCCGCTCCAGCATAGGCTTTCCGCCCAGGTCGCGCAGTACTTTGCCGGGTAAGCGGCTGGAGCTCATGCGCGCCTGAATGATCGCGAGGATATTTGGTTTGGACATAAATTAACCGCCTTTTATGGCTGGGGCGTCTCCTGCAATGGAGCAATCACCATGGAGTTGACGCTGTACTCAAAATATACCTGCTGGGCAGCCAGGTTGGCAGGTGGGCTGATGAAAAGCGCTACCCACAGCTGTCCCTGTTCCTTAAAGACATAAGCCTGCCAACCGTTATTCTCGTGCGCGTAACTGAAGCGGGTGACATCCCGACCATCTTTCGTGTACGAGGTTGTCTGCAGAGATTCCGCGTTTTTACCCAAGAAGAGCCTCAGTGCCGTGCTAATCAGACTGAGTGGGGTCTTTTCCAGGGATTCGTTTTTAATGACTAACAGCTGTACTGGTGAAACGGCAGGCGCTCCGGCGTCGTATCCCCACCAGGCGACGTTGCCTTCCAGGTTGTCCACCAGCGAGGAGAGTGGAGACTGCCCTTCGCCAATAAAGGAGCGGATAGCAGCCAGAATACCGGGCATGTCGTCCTGAATATTACGCGCGACATAGGTATCGGGCAGCAAGATTTGCATGCCTTCGCCCTGGTACCAGGTCATGCCGTAGTCAGGCGTCGGGGTGGGTTCTGGTCCGGAACGCGGGCTGAGCGGCATGTTGCACGCCAGGGCGGCCCCCAGCAAGCTGAGGGCGCAAACGATGAGGAGGATGTTCTTTTTCATAGTTTTCTCGATTTTCCAAATGCGGCGGTATCTTCATAACAGGCGAGCAGCTTGCGCACGCCCTCGTTCCAGTCCGCCTTAAGCACGGCGTCCTGCCGTGCCTGCAGTTTATACGCGCGCCAGTCCTGTTCCGCGGCGTTCAAGATTGTTCGGGTCAGGGCTTCAGTATCCCCATCCGGGAATACCCAGCCGTTCACCCCGTCCTGAATCCATTCCAGGTTGGCGGGAATGTCGGAAACGATGGAAGGCAAACCGCATGCCATCGCTTCCAGCAGGGAAACAGACGAGCCGTCCACATGGGATGGGCTGATGTACAGGTCCGCGGCGCCGTACCAGCCGGGCAGCTCCGCGAGTTCCACCCGCCCGCCAAAATATACTTTATCTTCAACGCCTTGCAGCAGCGCGTGGATTTTTCGCGCCTCAGAGCCATCGCCAAGCAGTATCAAGCGAAGCTGCGGGTTCTCCCGTGCCGCTTTGGCAAATGCGCGCGCCAAAACATCCACGCCGTAATTGGGCTCCCAGGAACGCAGGCAAAGGAGGACGGTCTTATCTTCCCAGTTTTGTGCGGCGCGCCAGCTTTTGCCGGGTACCACGCTGTTTTGGGGGGAGAAAAAGTCCAGGTCCACGCCCCAGGGGAAGACGTAGATGCGCTCGCGCGGGAAGCCGAACGCAACCGCGCGGTCGGCAGTCGCCTGGCAGTCTAACGTGACATAGTCGGAGCGCTGCAGGGCGTAGCGCGTTTGCCATCGGCGAAGCGGCGACTGATAGGCGTCTTTCATCAGGTCAAAGCCCCAACTCATGGTCAGCAGCGGGTGGAAGCCCGCTCTGGCGACCAAAAAGGCCAGGTCCTGGATAGGTCCGGCGTGCACCAGGTCCGGCTGCAGATTGGCAAGCAGCTGCCTGAGCTGGCGCAGCTGCGCTGGCAGGTCGGTCAGCCTGAGCGAGCCGCTGACAGTCTGCCAGGGCACCTCGGTTACGCCTTTGGGCGTGAGGGGTTTGCCGCCCAGCAGACGCAGGGCGTATACTTCGTGGCCGCTCTGCCCGAGCGCGCTTAGAAAGCGCCGGTCGTGCGGGCTGTCGGAGCGGGTGCAGTATAAAACACGCAAAGTTTACCTCTACTCAATCCGCAAGTTTCAAGCGCCGAGCATGGTCCAGCGCAGTTCCTGGCCGGGCTCAATGGTCACAAGCGCGCGGGTTCCAAGCACAGCCTGGATGTCGTACGGCATGATCGCGCCGGCGGGGGCGGGGCGCAAGACGTCAATCATATCGCGGGTGAACACTTCGCCGGCTTGGATGGCGCGGGCAGCCCGCAGGCAGCGCCGCTGGATGACGACCGTTTCACGTTCATTATCCGCCACAAGTTTGTTGCCGCTGCCCAGCGCGCGTTCCAGCTGGCGGGCGGCAGTCACCATTTCCGCCCAGGTGCGCGGGTTCATCGCGAAGGCATGGTCAGGTCCTTCGCGCAGGTTGTCGTCCGTGAAGTGTTTCTCCACCACGCGCGCGCCCAGGGCAATCGCGCCTAAGACCGTGGCATGCCCATGGGTGTGGTCCGAAAGCCCCAAAACCAGCTGGGGATACATGGCGCGAAATGTTTTGAGCACGTTCAGGTTGATATTGTCAAAGTTGCCGTCCGCGGCGGTGTAGTTGGTATTGCACTGCATCAGCACGAGGCTTGGGTTGACGGTCAGGATGGCATCCACCGCGCGCTGCACGTCGCCGATATCCGACGCGCCGGCTGCAAGCAGCACGGGCTTGCCTTTTCCGGCGATGCGCAGGCAGGCTTCCAGCCAGGTGATATC
>CAZPWL010000010.1:0-17173 GCA_964590535.1 uncultured Anaerolineaceae bacterium | reverse complement strand
GAACGCGTCAAGCATATCAATCGCCTCAAAATCGTAGGGGGAGGAGAAGTAGTCGATGCCAGCTTCGTCGCAGGCTTGTTTGAGGATAGGCGTCCACTCAAAAGGGATGGAAGCGTCGTTGTACACTTCCACCACGCTCTTGCGCCATTTAGCCTGGTGTGAAACCTGGGAGTTCATGTGCGTGAAGCCGTAATCCGAAACGATTTTGGGACCGCGGAAATTTTGGAATTTGGCCGCGTTCGCGCCGGCTTGCGCGCACAGGCGAATCAGTTCCAGCGCTCTATCCAGGCTGCCGTCGTGGTTGGCGGCAATATCCGCGATGAAATATGTCGGGTGCGTGTCTCCTACGCTGTGCTTTCCGATTGTGAGTTCCATAAGGTCTCCTTTATGCAGCAGACAAGGTGTTTGTTTTCAGGCAATCGCCGCGACCAGGCGGTCTGGCAAGCCAGCCTGCCAATCCGCGTAAAAAGCCTGCAAACCTTCCGCCTCACTGGGCAGTGATTCACCCAGCGCGGCCTGGAGTTTGTCGGTGTTCATGCTCAAATTCAGCGAGCGGGGAGTGCCGGTCTGAATTTCTTGCAGCGCGGTCGGATTGATCAGGCTCTCATCCAGCTCGAACAAGCGCGCCACGCTGACCCCAAAGGCGTATTTGCTGGTCGCCTGCGGGCAAAAGACGTGGTACAAGCCCTCCAAGCGCAGTTCCGCCATCTTCAGCAGCAGTTCAGCAAGGTGCCCGACGTACAGTGGGGAGAAAAACACATCTGTAAAGCCGTTCATGGTCTGTTCTGAACGCAAATGGGTGTAAAAGAATTCTGCCAGGCTGCGCTGACCGGTTGGGGACCAGCCGTAGAAGTTCACGCGCGCGGCAGCAGCCTGCGGGTAAGCCGCGAGTACGGCGCGTTCTCCTTCCAGCTTGGTACGGGCGTAAACGTTGATTGGGTTCGGCTCGTCAGTCTCGCGGTAATCGCCGCGCAGTCCGTCAAAGACCGCGTCGGTGGAGATATGGATGAGCTGCGCGCCGGTTTTGTTCGCGGCATAAGCAAGGGCTTCAGGCGCCCGGGCGTTCAGCTTTTCCGCCAGCGCCGGGTGCTGCTCTGCCTTGTCAATATCCGCCAGCGCGGCGCAGTGGATGACCAGGTCGGGGGCAACAGCGGCAACCCGCGCCGGGATATCCTCGAGGTCCGCCAGGTCCACCTGTTCCGCCTTGAAAGGCACGCGCGCCAGGGAGCGGCGTCCGGTCCAGCCGGTCACGTCCCAGCCAAGGTCGGCGGCTCTCAGCGCCAGGTTCAGCCCAAGCAGTCCGCTCGCGCCGGTTACGAGAAGCTTCTTCATGGCAGTTGGTCCCTCTCAAAGTCCTTTTCAATCGGGGCAATCATTTCGTTGATGCGGCTGAGGTCCAGCCAGTCGGTGTTGTTATTGCTGGAATACTTAAAACCATCCGGCAGTGGCTTGCCCTGCTTTTCCCAGGCATGCCCAAACCACATCGCTGAAGCCGGCTGCACGACGAACATATCCGGCAGTTCAACGGTCGTGCGGGCTTCATCCTCGGAAATCAAGGTTTCGTGCAGCTTTTCGCCGGGTCGGATGCCGATGATGTCCACCTGGGCTTCCGGAGCGACAGCCTTGGCGAGGTCCATCATGCTCATGCTCGGGATTTTGGGCACGAACACTTCACCGCCCTGCATCTGTTCAATGCAGCGGATGACAAAGCGCACACCCTGTTCAAGGGAGATCCAAAAGCGGGTCATGCGTTCGTCGGTGATGGTCAGATGTCCGCTTGGGCGCTGCTGGAGGAAGAGCGGCACTACGCTGCCGCGCGACCCGACCACGTTGCCGTAGCGCGTGCAGGAGATGCGCGTGTTGCGTCCGCCGGCATAGGCGTTGCTTTGAATCAGGAGCTTTTCGGCAGCCAGTTTGGTAGCGCCGTACAGGTTAATCGGGTTCACCGCTTTATCAGTGCTCAGCGCGAGGACTTTTTCCACCCCGTTCTCAATCGCGGCGTCCGCCACGTTGCTGGAGCCGAGGATGTTGGTTTTGATGGCTTCCATCGGGTTGTATTCGCAAGCCGGCACCTGCTTGAGGGCGGCAGCGTGCACAACGATGTTCACGCCGTAGAACGCGCGCGAAAGCCGTTCGCGGTCGCGCACATCCCCAATGAAATAGCGGATGGAGGGGTGGTTATAGCCGCTGGTGCGCATCTCATGCTGCTTCAGTTCATCGCGGCTGAAGACGATAATTTTGGCGGGATGGTATTCCTCAACCAGGATTTTAATTAGTTTCTTGCCAAATGAACCGGTGCCGCCGGTAACCAGTACGACTTTATTGTTCCATTCCATACGAACTCCTTATTTTGCGGGTACGTTAATTTTCAGGTTTCTTGATGACAATCAATGGGTACTGCCCATTCTCGCCAAAATAGCCGGGGAACCATTCCTCCAGCCAATATAAAACTTTCAGCCAAAACTTGCCGCCCCACTCCGGCTGGATGACGGTGCGCAGAAAGTGCACACTGACGCTGCGCCAGGTGAGTATTCGAGCGGGTAGCCGGTTGCCGACAGCCGCTTTGAACCAGGCGGCGCTGTTTTTTACCACATAAGTGCCGGCGGGCTTGCTTTCCGCGGGAGCGGACTGCGCGCCTGCGGTTTGCCCGGGCTTTTTTTCCCGCCTCAATCGTTCCGCAAGCCGGACCAGCCTGGTCCAGGTCTTCTTCAGCTTATGTTCCGACCAACCGTCCACGGTTACCATGCTTCCGCCAGGCGTCAGGCGTTCATACAAACCCAGGTAACAGCCGGGTTTTTCGTCCGCCGGCAGGTGGTGGATGGTATGCAGAGACACGATGCCGTCGAAAGCTTCGGGTTTGAAGGGCAAATGGGCAATATCCGCCACCACGCACCAGCCGCGCGCGCCAAGCTTGGTCTTTGCCTGCTTCAATGCGACAAAAGACAAATCCAGGCACACCCTGCGCTCGTAGCCCTCGGAGTACTGCAGGTAGGCGTCATACTGTACAGGGCCGGAGCCGGCATCCAGCAGGTAGCGGCCGCTTTTTGGCAGATGCCTTGCCACCCGCGCGTGCGCCCGGGCGATATATTCGGCGGAAACCGGGCGTAAGTCTTCATATTGAGCGTTCTGGAAGTTGCCGTCCTGTTCCATCTGCCAGCCGACTTCGTTATAGAAGCGTCCAATTTCTTGTTTGATGTTGTGCTCTGTCATGCGCTCTCCTCTGCTGCTGGCAGTTCGGTCAACCTTGCCAACCCGCGGGCTGCCCAATCCAGAGGCTCGCCCACCAGGTAGCCGAAGGTCGGCGCGTAGCGTGCCTGCCCTTCCTTGGAAAGAACGAAACGCATCGGTCGGGTAGTAAAATCGTCTGCCAGCCAGAGCAAATGCCACGGGAAAGGCAGCGAGAACTCAAAAAAGAACAGGTAGGCGTACAGCCAGGCTTGCTCAATTTGCTGCGGGCTCAGACGGAAGGCAGCCGGGTCGGGCAGTACGCGAGTCAAGAGGTCTTCGAAGGCATCCCAAGACTCAGGGTCGAGCGTGAAGCCTTTGCCGGCGTAGTGGGTCTTGCCAGCCACAATCACTGGCAGTCCCGCCATTGCCATTTCCATCCCGACCGTGGTGCTATAGACCAGCCCGAAATCGGCGATTTCAACCAGGTCGTAGGTGTTGGTTTTATCGCCGGGGAGGATAATATGGATGTTTTCGGGAAGCTCCGGGAAGTTCGCGTTGATAACATCCACCATGGAGGTGCCGTGCGTCAGCAGTTCTCCCGGGTGCACGCGCACCACCAGTTGGGCTTCGGGGTGGCGCGTGTAGTACGCCAGCGTGCCCACAATCCAGTCTGCCATCGTTGCCGAAATGCGCTGACGCCCGAGCGTGAGGCTGTCCCCCAGGACGTTGGTTGCCAGCAGGGCGACAGGGCGATTATCGAGCTTGAGTTTTTCCCGCACCTGCGGAGCGCCCTGCAGCGGGGTTTGCTGCCATTGGCGGGCAAAGTTGCCCCATAGTTTGGCGTTGCGGCGGGCGGCATACAGGTTCAACATGGCGCGGCGGGCGGCTTCGGGTAGGCTTTGGCCCCCGAGCGCCTGCCAGAGGGCGCTGGTGTCGTGCGACATGATTTCGTCGTCCTGCGCCAACCAAATGCGTTCGCGCTGGTCGGCAAACTCAAAGGTGATCACGCGCAGACCCAGCAGCCGCGCGACGCGGTACGCCACTCCCATCTCAAGGATGGTGCCGTTGGGAACAATCAGCACATCGGGTTTTTCCGTCTGAAGCCAGGCGTAGAGCGCGCCGGCTGCCTGCAGGTTGCGCGCGTAGCGCAGTTGGTAGAGCGCGGAGTCTTTATCAGTTTCTTCCACCTGCAGCGTGTACTGCGTGTCGTAGTCCGAGACTTGCTGGACCGCCTTCAGCACATCCGCAGGCAGGCTCTCGGCGGGGTATTCTTCATCCGAAAGCGCAGTCAGGCGCAGAAAGTCTTTCGCGTCCGCGAAAACCGCGCGGGTATACAGGTCCTGCCGGCGCAGGTCAAAGGGCGTGATTTCCTTATCCCATTCCGCGTACGGCAGATAAGCCAGGTTCACGCTGTGTCCCTGCCCGGCCAGCGCCAGGCCAATCAGCGCGCTTTCTTCAATCCAATAATGCAGGGAGGCGAATAGGCAGACTTTTTTAGGTTCGGTCCGGCCGCTGCCGCCAGCTTTCAGGTCCGCCAGTGCTTGAGGAAGGACGGTTTTCAAGCCCTCCAGCTCATAATGCGCCGACCAGGGCTTGCGCTTGCCGCGCAGATTCCAATAGACGTCTGCGCCAAAAGGAAGGTCGTCCAGGAGGTTTTTAATACGCTGCCGGATGCCCATCGCTAATCCTCCCGCTCAATATTCCAGTCCAACACCGGCCGGCCTCCGCCCGGCCTGGGCTCTGGCCAGTGCGTGCCCGGCGCGCCGCTGGCATCCACCGAGAAGGTCAATGCCTGCTCGTCCTGGAAGTAGCGCCGGATATGATAAGAACTTGCGTTGACGCCCAGCACAAAACGGCCTTCGTTCAGGGTGTTAGCCGGGATGACGCAGCGGCTGGTATAGGTTCCTTTGCCGCGCGCGGGGAAGGCCTGGAAAAGCTCGCTGGAATCTGTGTCGAAACTGGTAAAGATGGGCTCTCCGCGGGTGGACATCAGGTAGAAGCCCACGCGCAAGCCGGTCAGGTCTTCGCTGAGCGCGTACTCAATTTCAATCGTGAAAGGCTCGACGCTGCGCACGGTATCTGAGACCGCGCCGTCCTTGGCGCGCACGCGGATGGCCAGCGGGCGGAAAGGCGCGGCAGAGGCAGGCACTTCGTCTTCTTCCCAAAAGCGCTCGCCCAGCTTGCTCAGCCCGCGGTTCAGGTAAAAATCCACGGCTTCCGCGGACGGAGCCCGCAACAGCACTTTGCCCTTCTCGAGCACCAGAGTTTCTTCGGTCAGGCGCAGGATAGAGGACATATTGTGGCTCACAAACAGCACGGTGCGCCCTTGCTGGGCGACGTCGCCCATTTTGCCCAGGCACTTGCGCTGAAAATCCGCGTCGCCTACCGCCAGGACCTCATCCACCACCAGTATCTCCGGTTCCAGATGCGCGGCGACGGCAAAAGCCAGGCGCAGGTACATGCCGCTGGAATAACGCTTGACTGGCGTGTCAATAAACTGTGCGACTTCCGAAAAATCGACAATTTCATCAAAGCGGGCCAATATTTCTTTGCGGGTCATGCCCAAAATCGCGCCGTTGAGGAAGATGTTCTCCCTTCCGGTCAATTCGGGATGGAAGCCGGTGCCGACTTCCAGCAGCGAGCCTACCCGCCCGCGCATTTCGCCGTAGCCTTCGGTCGGGTCGGTAACGCGCGAAAGGATTTTGAGCAGTGTGCTTTTGCCAGCGCCGTTGCGGCCAACGATGCCGAGCGCCTGACCCTGCCGGACGTCGAAGGTGATGTCCTTGAGCGCCCAGATGGTGTCAGCGCTTTTTCTGGCGCGCCCCCCGCGCGAGAAGCTTTGCCCGATTCTTTGCACCTGGTTGGTGATGAGGTCGCGCAGCGTATCCGCGCGCTGTTGAGCGCTTCCGATTTTATAGCGCTTGGATATGCCTTTGACCTGGATGGAATATTCAGAAGCGTTCATCACACCACATCCGCGAAAGTTTTTTCCATGCGCCGGAAGAAGAACAAGCCGCTAACCAGCAGCAGCACAACCGCCGCGCTGGAGATGATGAGCGTAAAGTCCGGCGGCGTACCGCCAAACAAAGCCCATCGAAAGCCCTGCACCACCCCCACCATTGGGTTCAGGCTGTACAGGCTGCGCAGCGTTCCTTCGGGTATTGTGCTGATAGGGTAGACAATGGGCGAAGCGTACATCCAGATTTGCACCAAAAAAGGCACAATCTGCTGCACGTCACGGTACTGCACGTTCAGCGCGGAGAGCCACAAGCCCACCGCCAGCGCCGCCAAAACCGCCAGCAGCGTCAATGGTATCAGCCAGAGCGCCTTAAGCGTAATTGGCATTCGAAAAATCGCCATGGCGATAAAAAGCAGCACCAGCGAAATGGCAAAGTCCACCATCACCGCCAGCACGGAGGAAAGCGGGATAATTACGCGCGGGAAATACACTTTGGTAATCAGGTTGGCGTTCCCCACCAGGCTGATGCTGGATTTTTGCAGGGAAAGCTGAAAAAGGTGCCACGGGAGCAGCGCCGCGAGCACAAACACCGGATACGGCAGCCCGTCGGACTGAACCTTCAGCAGCACGCCAAAGACCACCGAGGTAATCGCGGTGGTGAGCACCGGCTGCAGCACCGCCCAGGCAATCCCCAGGGCAGCCTGCTTATAGCGCACTTTGATATCGCGCCAAGTTAAGAAGTAAATCAGCTCGCGGTAAAACCAGAGCTCTTTTAGGTCAATGCCCAGCCAGCCCTTCGTGGGGCGGAGCACAACTAATTTGGCGGAATTTGGGATATCGCTCACGCGCTTCAGCTCCTGTGTTCCCGGTACCAGGCAATAGTGCGGCGCAGACCCGCTTCGAAGTCGGTTTTCGCGCTGAAGCCGAAGTATTCGCGCGCGCGGGTGGTGTCCAGCTTGCGGCGCGGCTGGCCATTTGGCTTGCTGGTATCCCAGCGGATGGCGCCTTCGAAACCAGTCAGGCGCGCGATGAGTTCAGTCAGGTCCTTGATGCTGATTTCGAAGCTGGAGCCGATGTTGACCGGTTCCGAGCCGTTGTAACGCTGGGCCGCCAGGGCGATGCCTTCGGCAGCGTCTTCCACGTAGATGAACTCGCGCGTGGGCGAACCATCGCCCCAGGCAATAATCTCGCTGGCGCCTTGTTCCTTGGCTTCCAGGCACTTGCGGATAAGCGCTGGGATAACATGCGAACTGGCAGGGTTAAAGTTATCACCAGGTCCGTACAAGTTGACCGGCAGAAGGAAGATGGCGTTAAAGCCGTACTGCTGGCGGTAGGCTTGCGCCTGGACGAGCAGCATTTTCTTGGCAAGTCCGTAAGGCGCGTTGGTTTCTTCGGGATAGCCGTCCCACAAATGTTCTTCCTTGAAAGGAATGGGCGTGAACTTGGGATAGGCGCAAATGGTGCCGATGGCAACGAACTTTTCTACGCCGCGCTGCCAGGCCTGGTGCATCAACTGCACGCCCATCATAAGGTTGTCGTAGAAGAATTCCGCGGGCTTGGCCATATTGGCGCCGATGCCGCCCACGTGCGCTGCCAGATGGATGATGATATCCGGCGTGGAATCTTCCAGCATGCGCGCGATATCTTCCGGCTTCACCAGGTCGTAATCTTCATATTTGGGGATAAAGATATCCCGTGCGCCTTTCGCGCGCAAGTTGGCAATCAGGTGCGTGCCCAAAAAGCCCGCGCCGCCGGTGACGCAGATCCGTTTTCCGGAAAAGCTAATTTCCTGGTCCATAGTTACCTCGATATACGATTAATTGCGCAGGAGGGCGAGATGCCTCCGCGTCAGGAAAAATCAGTGCAAGTTTAATGCCCTGTATGTGGATTTCAGGCGCGCCTTCTGCTTCGGTCAACTCAACACCATGCTCGATGCAGGTCAAGCGGATAACCTCTGCCACTTCGCCGTCCCCAAGGATGCGCACGCTTGCATAACCGCGCTGGCGCAGTTCCTCAATGCATTTAGCGGAGCGTTCCCGCACGCGGCGGTACAGGTCGAACGAAGTGCGAATGTAATCGACGGTCAGGCTGGCACGCAGGGCGATACCTTCAGGCGTGATAATGTAGCGAAGTTTTTTACGTTGGGCGCGTTTGACCTTGACATAGCCTTTGGAAATCAGGCGCTTGAGGTACCAGTTGATGGTGCCCACGGCAACGCCCAGCGCATCCGCCATGCTGGCTTGCGAGATGTCGGGGTTAGCTTCAATTTGGGTGAGGAGATCCAGCGCGCGGCTGTTCTCGTCTGCGGACAGTTCGGCTTCCATATATTTCAGTTGTTGAATTATAGACGCTAATCGCAGGGCGTCAAGTCGGGTGAGAGGGCTGGGATTGGATGCGGCAGGGCATTATAAGCCGGCTCGCGCTCTCCAAACAGGCAGCGAACTGTGGGTTTTATGGGCAGTAGCGCAGCATCATTCATCGTTGCTGGGTTCTTCGCCCCTACGGCCTGCCAGGAAAGATCCTTTGCAAGCCCAAAATGACAGAGGATTAAGGCTGGCGCATTCGTGTCAGCAGCAGGTTGGATCGTTTTCTTCCACCAGATAAACGGTTTGCACGGCGTGTAGAAAAACACTCTCTTCGATACATAGGGAATCTTAGCTTTGCCCGGCTGTGTCAGCATTCGCCTTGCGCCGGAACAGCAGGTACAGCCCCAACAAACAGCCCAGAAAAACCAGCAGCACCAGCGGAACCACCTCCAGGCTATAGGTCTGCGCCAAAACGCCCACCAGGCTGGTGAGCCCGGTGCCGCCCAGGCTGCCAGCCGCGGCTTGCATGCCTATCGTGTTGTTGCTGTGCGCCTGCCCCACGCGCCCGGGCGTCCCGGACATTAATCCCGGGAAAACCGGCGCGAAGGCGAACCCGACCAGCGCCACCGCCGCCAGGTTCACCCAGGTGCCCAGGTTCAGCCCCAATACTATCGTCCCGACCAGCGCGGTCGCGATGCAGATGACCACCAGCTTCTGGATCTTAATCGTGCGTGTGAGTACCCCGGCCAAAACCCGGCCAAGCGTGAAAGTGAACCAGTAACTGCCCGCAAAATAGCCCGCCAGCTTTGGGTCTATGCCGCGGCCTTCGGTCAACAGCGAGTAAACCCAGGTCCCCAGCGTAACTTCAGACCCAACGTAAAAAAAGAACAGCGCCATGCTCGCCCACACACGCGGTTTCCGCAGGGTTTCCTTAAGGCGGGCGCTCGGAGCAGGGTCGTGTTTCTCTTCTTCTATTTTTTCTGGCTTTTTCCAGTTCCAGAGCCGCAAGCTCAGCACAAAGCTGAGCGCCAACACCAATTGAAATCCGCCTACCACCAGGTAACCTGGCCGCCAGTTGCTGTAACGCGCGAGCATGGCGGTCATGATGAGCGGACCGGTTGTGACCCCGATGCCGTAGCTGGCATGCAGCCACTGCATCAGCCCCGGACCAAAGTTGGCGGCGACGTAAGCATTCAGGCTTGAATCCACGGCGCCAGCGCCCAAGCCGGCGAGTAAGCCCAAGGCTACCATCATCCACCAGCGCGGCACCAGCGTGTATCCAATCAGACCCGCGCCGGTCACAATGCAGCTGATGATCAGAACGTTCCCAACACCCCAGCGCCGGGTCAGTTCCCCACTCAAAAAGCTGGAAGTCAGGTATCCCACCATCATGGTGAAAAGCAGTAATCCAATGACGTCCAGGGGCTGACCAAAACCCGCCCGAATAGAAGGCCATCCGACCCCCAATAAACCGTCCGGCATCCCAAGCGCGATGAATGCCAGGAATATCAGCAATATCAATGCGACCGGGCGGGTCTTGACTATGTTTTTCAGGCGGGCTTGAATCATATTATTCCTGTAAGTTTAGGTTGCAGTATATCCGCGCAGCGCCGGCGCGCCGGGTCCGTTGTTGATGCCCAGTACCGGACCGGTCAGTTGGACAAGCAATTCCACAGGCGAAAGCGCTTCGCGGGCGCGCTGGGCCAGTTTTTTCAGGCTGCCCAGGCTGTTCACAAACTTGTTACAAAGCCCTTCCGCCAGCCTTTTATATGTGCGGCGCAGCGGATCGTTTTCGATGCGGGCATTATAATGCTTCGGGTTGAGCGTCCAGCGGTCCGGAAAATGCTGGTTGTTCCATAAGACAGAGGCAGTAACCAGCCTGATGTCATGCTTTTCCAGCAGCTCTGAAGGATTTTCCCGGGTGCTGTCTGTTATGATTTTTATCATCCCTCTATTCCGTCAGCTTAGTGGACCAATCTTACCCCGGAAGCCAATAAAATCTGAAATTAAGCGAGGAACATCCCACCCATAAGCAGCCGGAGACATCCTTTGTGCCTAAATACTCTTCCTGATGAAGGCGTGTGGTTTCTTAGATAAGTTTTTCAGTCTTGCCCGCGATGTTTCGCAGGACTTCCAACTGCCCAACGTGGTAGCTGTGGTGAAAAAGGAAGAAGAGCGCCCACCAACCCCGTCGGTAGCTTTGCTCCCCAAAAATGATAATATCCTCGTCAAATGCGGCATCTTCCATCTCTGCCAGGCGGGTTTGCACGGCGGCATGCAGCATGTCCAGGGCGTTTATCAGTCCCTCCCGCCCCAAGAGGCCTGGTTCGGAACCTATGATGGGCTCGCTTCCGCGCTGGTAACGGCTCAGGTCGGGCAAATGCTCGGGCGGAAGAGCGTCCAGAACGCGCAGGATGGTCTTGAGTCCGTCGGCGATATGCCCGAGCACCCACTCCATGCAGTTCCCACCGTACGGAGGCTGCACCAGCAGGTCAGAATCGCCAAGTCCTTCGGTCTGCATGTGAATAATGTCCTGTTCCCCCTCCAAAATGCGAGCATATTCGCTTATTGTGATCATATCTATCCTTTCAATCAGCTTAAAATAGCAAACGGCTCCGCGGAAACCTATCCCAGCGCTGGCGGCGGGCTCTCCTGCGCCTGAGCACGCCTGGCTGAGAGCGCAAACACAAGGGCGACCACGCAGAAGCAAGCGCTGACCAGGTAAATCGGCCTTCCGCCGAAGTTATCGTATACCACTCCGCTGAGGGCGTTGCTGAGCATGTGAAAAATTCCGTTCAGGGTGATGTTCACAAAAGTGACCGCGGCGGTAGTGTACTGACGGGGTACCCGCAGGTTTATCAGGTGGATGGTGGTAATCAGCCGCAGGGAAAAACTCACCGCGGTCAGGATGTTCAGCACGAATACCAGCCAGGGAAATGGGAAAAACCACACCAGCAGCCGGCGGGTCAGGTCAAAAATCAGGATGAAATACACCAGCTGATGGACTTCCAGCTTCTGAATCCAGCGGTCTCCAAGGAGCATAATCGGGACTTCCGTAAAGCAGCTCAGCGAAACCGCCGCGCCGATGATGCTCTCAGTGAGCCCGAGGTCCTTCATGAAGATTGGCTCAAAAGAACGCACGCCGTCGCTTAGCGGGTCTGTCAACGCTAACGCCAATACGGTCAACAAAAGGTAGCGGTCCCTGATTATCAGACTGACAATGCTTTTAAGCCCTGCGGCAGCGCTGGTTTTTCGGTCGGCTTTTCCATCCTGGAAGAAATCCGCGGGCATGACAAAGAGAATGACACCGATGGAAACAAGCATAAAAGCCAGAAAGAGCTGGTCGTTAACCAGAATTCCTTTCGCGCCAAAGAGCCAGCCGCCAATCACCGCGGTGATGCCGAAACCAACCGAGCCCCACATGCGTAATTTGCCAAACGAGACCTTTCCGTTGGCCGCTCCGCCGGATGAAATCTGATAGGAAAGGTTTTCGGTAGCGGTGATGCTGGAGCTGGTGACGATGCGGTGGAGCACAAAGAGCATAAGCACCATGCCAAATCCGCGCAGGAAAGGCAGGAAGAAGAGCGTCAGAGTCGCCAGGAGCAAGGAGAGCGCCAGGGTCAGGCGCTTGCGGGAACTGCGGTCGAAGAATAAGCCGTACTGCGTGGCGGTAAGGATGAGACCCAAAGAGCTGAAGGTGCCCAGCGCGCCGACCTGAACGCCGCTGAAACCTATGGAGCGGAAATGGAGGCTGAGGAAAGGCTGGATAAAGCCCATTCCGGCGAAGAAAATCAGGAAGTAAAGGCTGAAAATAAGGATATTCCTGCGAAGCTGGTTTGTTACGGAAGACATTCTGCTCCAATATTGACAGGAAGAAAAAAGCCCGGTGTTCTGCCGGAAGATTATATCATCCCGGTTCTGAGAGATGCCGAAGATATGCCTGAATGCGGCTAAGCGCGGCGAGCCTTATCCGCCCAGAAAGGCAGGTAAAACTCGAGACAAACGTGATATCTGAGTGCTGGTCTGGAAATATGTCCGGCTTCACGGTATAATTTATCAGGTTAATTACCATTTGCATCCGCGGGAGGAACCATGAAAGCAATTGTAAAACAGCAGCAGCTAGCCCAAGCCGTAGGCGTCGTTGCCCGAGCTGTCACGTCGCGCAGTCCGCTGCCGGTGCTCGCCAATATCCTCATCCAAACTGACAATGGTCGGCTGAAGCTCTCCGCCACCAATCTGGAGTTGGGCATCAGCGCCTGGCTTGGAGCAAAGATTCAGGACGAAGGCAGCCTCACCGTTCCCGCCCGCACTTTTTCGGACTTGGTAGGCAATTTACCCAACGATGACGTCACCCTTACGGCGGATGTACGCACCCAATCGCTGAATGTGCACTGCGGCACCTTAAATACGGACATCAAAGGCATCAGCGCGGAGGAATTTCCGCCAATGTCCGCCACGGATACAGGCACCAGTCTGCCGCTGAATGTCAGCAATTTTAAAGAAATGATTCAGAAAGTGGTATTTGCCGCTTCCCATGATGAATCCCGCCCGAACCTGACCGGCGTGCACATGACGGTAGACGGGGATTACCTGGTGCTGGCTGCCACGGACGGCTACCGCATTTCCATCGCCAGCGCAATTCTGGCTCAGAAACCCGCCCAAAAGCTGGACGCGCTCATTCCCGCGCGCGCGCTTTCCGAGCTTTCCCGCGTCGCGATAGACGGCGAGGAGGTTTTGCAGATGAATTTCCCGGTAGGTCGCGGCCAGGTGGTTTTCCACCTCAAGGACGTAGAGCTTGTTTCGCAGCTGATTGAGGGAAATTTCCCCAACTACACCGCGATCATTCCGCCTTCCTTCAAAACCCGCACTGTACTGACCACCGCTGACCTGCTGAAGGCCTGCCGGCAGACCGAAATCATCGCGCGCGAAGGCAACTTCATCGCCCGGCTGGACATTCAGCCCGAGGGCGGCGCGGAAAAATCATCCCAACTCGAGATATCCGCCATATCCGAACAAACGGGCTCGTCCGAGGTAATCGTGGATGCTTCCGTGGATGGAACGCCGCTGTTAATTTCGTTCAACGTGCGCTACCTGCGCGAAGTGCTGGAGGTTATCCGGACCGCCAACGTCATTCTGGAAACAAACGCCGCCAATACGCCGGCGTTGATCCGCCCGGTAGGGGACGACACCTTCAAGCATATCATCATGCCGATGAACATCCAGCGCTAGCTGAATCCAATTTCAAAACAAACCGGACGAGAAAATCGTCCGGTTTTCTTATCCCGGGCAGCTTTCAAGCAGGGCGCCGGAATCCACGGGAGCTCGCAGAAGGTGGGAAGCACGCATATCGCAACATGGGCTTAATTCAGCGCAGGTAACTGCGCATAGATTAATATTACAAATTCGGTAATTTTTATTTATGGTGTTTCTCTACAATATTACCCGCGAGCTTTCCCTGGTTCCCGGCGCGCGTCCCATACCAGGCGTGATAGAATCAGGCATATTCCTCCGCGAGGTACCTCATGACCTTACCGCAAAGCGGCAGCGACCGCTATTACAGTATTTATCTGGCGCTCTCCCAATATCCGGTCCTATCCACGCGCATCCGTGAACTGATGCGGCAGGAGCTCTACCAGAAAAAAGTGACAAGCCCGACCGCTCTGAACGCGGAAGCCGTCCAAAACGCGATTCAATCCCAGGAACGCGAAGGCTTGCGCGACCCGCTCATGGAAGAAGACTCTGAAACCTGGGAGCACCGCAAGACGGAGATGTTGAACCAACTGACAGATACCTACTTCGCCAAGTTTTGCGGCTTCGAACAGCTTACAAAGCTCATCCAGACCGCCCTGAACGAACGCGGCGTACAGGTACCTGAAATCACCATTGAATTCAACCCCGAGACCGCGCCCACAGAGATGCTCTTCAACCAGGGCATGATGATCGAAAAAATGCCCTCCGAAAAACGCGCGCCGTATGAAGCGCGCTTGCATGAAATCAAAGTGGTACTCATCCGCAGCCTCATCAGCGACCAACTGCGCTATATCAACATTGCCAAGGACTGGTTTACAGTCTCCGACCTGGCAGAAATCCGACAACACAAGCTCGGACGCGGTCGAATCGGCGGAAAAGCCGCCGGGATGCTGCTCGCGGCGCGCATCCTGAAGGAAAAAGCCAGCCCCCGCCTGCGCGAAAGCCTGCAAACACCGACCTCTTTCTACGTTGGTTCAGATGTTTTCTACAATTTTCTATCCATCAACAATCTGCACCACTGGAATGACCAGAAATACAAAGACGAAGAACAGATGCGCAGCGATTACCCGCTGATTGTGGAAGATTTCATCCATGGGGACTTCCCGCCCACGGCAGTCCAGCACCAGGAGACCATCCTGAGCATGGCGGGCAAGCGGCCATTGATTGTGCGTTCGTCCAGCCTGCTTGAGGATAATTTCGGGACGGCTTTTGCCGGTAAGTATGAGAGCATCTTCCTGCCCAACCAAGGGGACCCGGAAGAAAATCTGCGCGCGCTCCAACAGGCAATCGCGCGTATTTACGCCTCCACGCTCAACCCGCCCGCGCTGCTCTACCGCAAAAGCCGCGGTCTGCTGGACTACGACGAACGCATGGCGCTGCTCATCCAGGTGGTGGAAGGGCAGCAGCTTGGGCAATATTACTTCCCGCAGATGGCCGGCGTCGGGTACAGCCAAAACCAGTTCCGCTGGTCCCCGCAAATTCGGCCGCAGGACGGCTTTGTGCGCCTGGTGTGGGGGCTGGGAACCCGCGCTGTGGACCGCGTAGGTAACGATTATCCGCGCCTGATCGCGCTCAGCCATCCCACGCTCACGCCGTCCTCATCCGCGCAGTCCATTCGGCGCTATTCGCAGCAATTTATCGACCTGATTGACCTGCAGCAGAACCGTTTTACCACCATGCCAGTCCGGGAAGTGCTTAACCAGAAGGTCCCGAACCTGCGCTTCCTCGCCCAACTGGACAGCGAGGGCTATTTTCAAACCCTGCGCAGCAATTTGGTGGAGGGAAAGCCCGAAAACCTTGTGCTGACCTTCGATGAACTGCTTCGGCGCACCGATTTCCCGCCGCTGATGCGCGAACTGCTCTCCACGCTGGAAAGCGAGTACCACACGCCGGTAGATATCGAATTCACGGCGCGCGTAGCGGAAAAGAACGGTGGTTCGGCCGTGCAAATCACGCTCATCCAGTGCCGTCCGCTGGGGACAATCAAAGAAGCAAGCTACGAACTGCCGCAGCGCGTGTCGGAAACAGACAAAATATTCTCCGGAATCAGCGTGGTCGCTGGTGGAATGGTGGAGGGAATCCGCTATGTGCTCTACGTCCAACCCACAGCATACTTCGCGATACAAACCCAGGAAGAGCGCAACCAATTGGAACGCGCCATCGGCAAAGTTAACGCCGCACTCCGCGGCGAAAACTACATTTGCGTTGGACCCGGACGCTGGGGCACGTCCAACCCAGACCTGGGCGTGCACGTGGATTACGCCGATATCTTCAACACCAGGGCTATCGTTGAACTCACCGGCGGCGCGCCGGGAATCCCGGACGAACCATCACTGGGCACCCATTTCTTCCAGGATTTACTGGAAGGGCAGATTTACCCGCTGGCAGTTAACCTTAACCGAGATAGCTTCAACACCCAATTCTTTGAAGCCTCGCCCAACCGCCTGCTCGAGTGGCTGCCCGGCGCCGAAAACCTCAAACCGTATTTGCGGCTCATCAGCGTGGCGGATTACAGTCCGGAAAGCCGCTTCGACATTGTTATTGACGACATCAATGGCAACGCCCTGGCGTTTTTAAGCGGAGAAAAGGAAAAAGGCGGCGAAAAGAGGCAGGTTTTCGTGCCCTGAATGTTTCACGTGAAACAAAAACGGACTGCCCAATTGTTTCACGTGAAACAATAGCTGGTCTTCTCAATTTCCTTGACTATCCATCAAAGCAGGCAGAAGGCCTTTGAACTAATTGCGGCGAGCGCTCCTCCGCTGGAGGAACGATACCGGGGCACCAGAGCAAACAAGCCCAATCAGTCTTTCTTTTCTCGTCTGCTTGCCCTGGAGCAGCCAGACAGACGCGCCGAGCGCGATACACGAACCCTACCGGGGAATCCCAAGTCTCAGAGCGTGACCAACGCCTTAAGCGACACCAGCAGCGCTATCTTGGGATTTTCGTTCGAAGCCTTGTTCTCCCTTGACCCAATCGCGGTTTAGGTATAAAATCTCTCCCCTCAAAGCAATATGCCCTCGTAGCTTAATGGATAGAGCACCTGCTTGCGGAGCAGTAGGTTGCGCGTTCGAATCGCGCCGAGGGCATTTTTCTTTTTTTTAAGCGCCCGCATTCAATTTTGTCAGCGCTCCATGGGGTGGTAGAATGCTACTAAGGAGCGCGCGATGAAAAAACATCTGTTCCCCCTGATTTTCCTCCTTATCCTGGCGTTAGTAGGGCCTGGCTGTACCCCAAAAGCCGCGCCTGAAGCAGCTTTGCCTGAGTCCGCTTACCCTGCCGGAGCAAACGCTCGGACGCCTTACCCGGCGAGGGCTCCGACGACCCAGGCAGCATCAGACACACCCACCGCGGCAGCCCCTGCGCCAATTCCGCTTTTTACCATCCAGATGTTCCCGGATGGACAGGGTTGGGCTGCCAATTGGAACCAAACCGCGCTGTACCACACCGCCAATAGCGGTCTGAATTGGGTGGATGTCAGCCCTGCGGATGC
>CAZPWL010000009.1:16597-25653 GCA_964590535.1 uncultured Anaerolineaceae bacterium | reverse complement strand
ACCCGAATAGTGGAAGATGACAGCATGACAGTCGTCCAGACAGTAGAGCAAATCAGCTCCGCGCTGGATGGCGATATTGTGCAGCAGACCGTTGAAACGCTCGACGTCAACACCGCGCGTCTGGACGCGACACGCGTGCAGCAGAGCGCTGAGAGCCTGGCTGGCGGGATTGTTTCCCAGGCGGAAAGCCTGGCGGTGGACAGCGAAGGCGTGGACATCATTAATCACACGGAGACGCTGCTTGATGAAGTGCGGGGCGAAGGTATTATCAGCACAGCACGGACCATGGTGGACGACCAAAGCGGGGATGCCGTGCTTGAAGAGGGCAAAGGCTTTCTTGAGGCTGAAGAGCCTGAGGCCGGCAACCCGGACGAGGACGCTGGGGAAGCAGCCTAAAACATAGCTGAGCACGATTGTATAAGCTACCAGGCGGTAGGTATTTGGTCATCCGCCTGGTTTTCTTTATAATCTGTCCTGAAAATCAGATATTGAAAATTGATAAAGGAACACCGATGGCTTCCAAGAAAAACACCCGCAAATCTCCCCGAAAATCCTTCCCCGCCTGGGCTTGGCTGCTGATTGCCGCGGCGGCAGTAGGGATTGTCTACCTGGTGCTTCAGCAGGGCGACGCAAGCACAGAAAAACTGCCGCGCGCGGTAAGCGTCGCGGAGGCAGCAGCGCTGCGAGAAGAAGGTGCTTTGATTCTGGATGTCCGCGAACAGAGCGAGTGGGATCAAGGGCACATCGAAGGCGCGACTTTAATTCCCCTGGGGCAGCTTTTTCAGCGTTCCGCGGAGCTGCCCACTGACCAGACTATCGTGGTGGTTTGCCGTTCTGGGAATCGCAGCGCGCAGGGCAGAGATATCCTGGAAACAGCAGGTTTTACGACCGTTACCTCAATGAATGGCGGGATGAATGACTGGCAGGCGCAAGGCTACCCAATCGTAACTGGTCCGTAAAACTTTTTAGTGGATTAGATACGCGGGATTCCTGCGAGCGTTACCCGAGTGGGGGGGAGGAGAGAAAGCGCTTTCTTGGTCAGCCTCCAGCGAGTGAGCACCCAACATTCGCAGCAACTCCTGCCGGTCGGGTGTAAGCTGAGTTATGCATGCAGCAGGAACGCAGGGTCTTTCAGCGTTCATTCCCGCGTTTAAAGTTGCCAGTAATCTTGGCCAGCGCCAACTGA
The DNA here is from genome assembly GCA_964590535.1 of uncultured Anaerolineaceae bacterium. GTDB lineage: Bacteria > Chloroflexota > Anaerolineae > Anaerolineales > Anaerolineaceae > Mesolinea. The sequence goes on along the minus strand of CAZPWL010000009.1, from coordinate 24,467 downwards.
ACCCCGATATGGTCAAGTCCGGTAATCTTATCGAGCAGCAGCTGAGCTTCTTTGCCTTTTAGAACCTTGACTTGCTTGCCCTTCCAAAAAATAAACACCTTGTTTTCATTATTGACTTGGTAGCTGAAGATTTCGTCTTCCAGGTGATGTCGTTTATCAATCTCGTCCATAGTGTTCCGTAACCGTCGTTACCCAAACACTGAAAAATCGTAGGGGGGCAGACGCAGCGTGCCGTTCTCAAGCGGCTGCGCGCTGCCAAACAGGCGTTTTTTGGCGACGAGCATATTTTGCTGGACTGCCCACGGGGAAACCAACTGCTCCTTTTCGCTAAAATTCGCCAAAATTAGCAGCCGGCGCGAACCCTGGTTTGAGCGGGCATACATCAGCACGGCGCTGCTGCCGCTTTCCAGCGCTTCCAGCTCTCCGCCAGCCAATTCCGGGTGTCCTTTTCGGAAGGCAATAACCGCGCGCATGTTGGCGTAAACGCGTCCCTCCAGGCTCTTGGGGTCGTGCCTTCGCGCGTAACGCTGCGCGTCCGCGGATGGGCGGTGCACCCAGCGGCTGTCATCCTTATGCGCCGGGTTATCCAGGTAGCCATAGTCGTTCAGCATACCAATTTCATCGCCCAGATATATCAATGGGATGCCTCCAAGCGTCATCACGACATCATACAAGAGCGCGATGCGGCGGATGGCAAGCTCCACTTCGGCGGGTCCTTCTTCCGAAAGCGCTTTTTCCAACCCGGCCAGCGAGGCGCAGGTGCCGGAGATGCGGCAGTCGCCGGTTTTTGGGTTTTCCTGGAAAGGCAGCCCGCGGGCAAAACTGCCGGGGAAGCGGCCGCGGTAGAACTCATTCAGAAACTGCCGGTGGTCGCTGCCGTTAATCCCCAGCCGGGCGGCATCCGCGTCGTCAAAGGTCCAGCCGATATCATCGTGGCAGCGCACATAATTGACCCAGGCAGTGCTGGGGAGGATGCTAAAACGGCTGTGGAGCGCCTGCTGCAGCAAATCCACGTTGCGCGTAGCCATTGTATTCCACAGCAGCGCCATGACCAGCGGATTGTAGGAAAGCTGGCATTCCTCCGGTGAAATGTAGCGCACGACATCGTCCGGATGGACAATCGCCTCGGATTTGAACAGCATGGTTGGCGCGACGATGCGGGTGAGGGCGTTGAAACCCTGCAGGATGATGTGCGCTTCGGGCAGGTTTTCGCAAGCAGTCCCAAGTTCTTTCCAGATGAAAGCGACCGCGTCCAAGCGGAAGATTTCCACGCCCTGGTTTGCCAGAAAGAGCAGCTCACCAGCCATGCGGTTGAACACATCCGGGTTGGCGTAGTCCAGGTCCCACTGGTACGAGTGAAACGTGGTCCAGACCCATTTATCCAGGTTCTCAAACCAGGTGAACGCCCCGGGGTGTTCGTCCGGGAAGATTTCGCGCAAGTCGCGCTCGTACAAATCGGGGATTGTTCGGTCGGGGTAGATACCGTACATCGCTTCGTAGCGTGCTTCGCCGGCCTTGGCGCGTTCCGCCCATTCGTGCGCGTCAGCGGTATGGTTAATGATCAGGTCGAGCACCAGGCTGATGCCTTCTTCCCGCAGCGCGCGGGAAAGCTGCGCCAGCTGCGCCATCGTGCCAAGCGGGGGGTGCACTTCCCGGAAGCTGCTGATGGCGTAGCCGCCGTCGTTTTCGCCTTCAGGCATACGGAAAAGCGGCATCAGGTGCAGGTATGTGAGCCCCAGCTCCTTGAAGTACGGAATCTTAGCGCGGATGCCGTCCAGATTGCCGGCAAATAGATCCACATAGCAAACCCCACCGACCATCGCGTTGGACTGGAACCAAAGCGGGTTTTCTTCGCGCTGCGCGTCCAGCGCGCGCAAGTCCGTCGGGCGGGTAAATGCCGCGCGCGCAAGTTCGCTCAGTAATGCCTCCAGGTGGTAAAAAAAGTCATAGCGAGACGCGTACAGCTGGTGGTACAGCCTGAAAAGCGCCGGGAAGTGAGCTTCGAGGCGTTGGGTGAACGTCTGCCAGGCTTGGGGGTCCGCCGCAATCTGCTCCGCGAGCGCCGACTGGAGGCGAGGCAAGAGTTTTTCCAGGCTGTTTGCGGCTTCAGTATTCAAGTTAAGCTCGCCGTGGATCATATGCCTGCCTCGGCTGCGGCTTGCTGCGCCAACGCGAACGCGCCGCACACACCCGCGCGCGCGCCAAGACCAGGGGGTACGATATAGGTATCCATATGGCTGAGGATAGCCTCAGAATTGACGTAATGATTCAGGTATGCCAGGGTCTTGGCGCGCACCAACGGCAAGAGCGCGGGCTGCTGCGGCACGCCGCCGCCAAGGATGATGCGCTGCGGAGAAAAGCTGCAGATAAAACCTTGCATCGCGCGCGCGATGTAATGCGCTTCCAGGTCCCAGGCGGGGTGGTCGGGCGGCAGGGTTTCAGCGCGCTGCCCCCAGCGCTTTTCCATGGCGGGGCCGCTTGCCAGCCCTTCAAAGCAGTCCCCATGGAAGGGGCAGCCGCCGGGGAAGGGGTCTTGCGCGTAGTCATGAGGGAGCGGAATGTGGCCCATTTCTGGATGGATGAGACCATGCAGCAGTTTGCCCTCCACCATCGCGCCGCCGCCCACGCCGGTGCCAATGGTGAAATAGAGGAAGGTCGAAAGCCCTTGCGCCGCGCCCCAGCGCCATTCGCCCAAGGCCGCTCCGTTCACGTCGGTATCAAACTTGATAGGCACTGGCAGGGCAGAACCCAGCGCACCGACCACGTCCGCGCCAGCCCAGCCGGCTTTTGGTGTGGCCAGGATGCGCCCATAGGTGGGGGAGGCAGGGTCCGGGTCCAGCGGGCCAAAGCACGCGACGCCCAGCCCGGAAAGGGGCCCCAGCGCCTGGGTTTGTTCCTGAAAAAAGGCAATCGCGCGGCCGAGCGTCTCTTCCGGGGTGGTGGTGGGAAAGCGCGTTTCAGCCAGGCTTTCGCCCTCGGCGCTGCCTACCGCGCAAACGAACTTGGTTCCGCCGCCTTCAATGCCGCCATATATTGGAGCTTTCATGGTTTTTCCTCCGCAAAACAGCAGGAATTCCACCTGTCTGTTGAGTAAAATCCGGTAATTTGATGGTAATGGTGTTTCTGAGCGCTGCTAAACAATCTCTGCAAGGTATGAGCGCAGAAGCCTGGCTTATTCCTTGTCCGAACCAAGATACTGCGGTCGGGGAGCGTTGGGTCCAAGCGGCCGGTTCGGCAAGTCCGGGCCAATGGGCTTGAGCCACACGAAACCGTACGGCGGCAAGAGGTAATCTCCCGGGAACACCTGCTCGCCCGTCAGCAAATCCTCAAATGCAGCAGCGGTCTCCGGAATCCAGCCGTGAACCTCGGCATCCGTGAGATTATTCAGCACAACCACGCGCTGACCTTCAAACTTTCGTTGGTACGCGGCTACTGTCTTTGGGCTGTACGAGAAATCCCGCCAGGCGAAGTCGCCCCAGCCAAAAAGGGCATGCTGTTTCCGCACCGCGATCAGGTGCCGGATGCGGTTCAGCAGAGAATCCGGGTCTGCCATCTGGGCAGCGGCATTCACCCGCGAGCAGCCGTACTCGGGGTCTGAAATAACTGGCGCGTAAAACTTTTCCGCGGGCGCATCCGAAAAACCGCCGCTAAGGCTGTCCTCCCATTGCATGGGGGTGCGGACGCCGTTGCGGTCCTCCAGCCAGATGTTATCGCCCATGCCGATTTCATCGCCGTAATACAAGAAAGGTGAACCGCCCATGGTCAACAGCAGTGAGTACATGAGCAGGATTTTGCGTTTATCGTTGCCCAGCAGGGGGGCAAGCCGCCGGCGGATGCCCATGTTCAGGCGCATGCGTTTATCTGGCGCGTAAAATTCCCACATCCATTGGCGCTCTTCCGGGGTCACCATCTCAAGCGTCAGTTCGTCGTGGCAGCGCAAAAAGGTACCCCACTGGCAGCTGGCAGGCAGCTCTGGCGTACGCGCCAGAATTTCCTCAATCGGGCTGCGGTCGCCGCTGGCAAGCGCCATATACAGGCGCGGCATCAGCGGGAAATGGAAATTCATGTGCATTTCGTCGCCGCTGCCAAAGTAGTGAATAACGTCCTCCGGCCACTGATTGGCTTCGGAAAGGAGCAGAACGCCCGGCTTGTACTGGTCCACAAAAGCGCGCAGGCGTTTGAGGAAGACGTGCGTTTCGGGTAGATTCTCGCAGTTGGTTCCCTCGCGCTCGAACAGGTAGGGTGGAGCATCCACGCGGATTCCGTCCGCGCCCTGGTCAATCCAGAACCTGACCGTCTGCAGCATAGCTTCCTGCACGGCCGGGTTGTCGTAGTTCAGGTCTGGCTGGTGATGGAAGAAGCGGTGCCAGAAATACTGCTTGCGAATAGGGTCGTAAGTCCAGTTGGACTTTTCGCTATCCACGAAGATGATACGCGCGTCCTGATATTTTTGGTCAGTATCGCTCCAGACGTAATAATCACGGTATTTTTCGTGCTCCGGGTGATTGGGGTCGCGCGAGGCCTGGAACCAGGCGTGCTGGTCGGAAGTATGGTTTGGCACCAGCTCGACCAGAATCTTGAGCGAGCGCTGATGCGCCTGTGTAACCAGCTCCTGGAAATCCTGCATGTTGCCGTACATAGGGTGGATGCCGCGGTAATCGCTGACGTCGTAACCGTCGTCGCGCAGCGGCGATGGGGAAATCGGCAGCAGCCAGATAGTATCCACGCCAAGATAGCTCAGGTAGTCCAACTTTTCCGCGACGCCTTTCAGGTCTCCCCAACCGTCGCCATTGCTGTCCCGGAATGCGCGCACATACAGTTCGTAAAAGATATCATTCTTGTACCAGAGCTCAGAATTTGCCATTTTTTGTTTCCTTAAGGAGCGCTTTATTCCTGTATTTCCTGCATATAGGTCTTATTGAAAAAGCCGGACCTCGCGGTCATGCAATCCCGAAGTCCGGCTTTGTTACGGTGTCTTGTCTGTTTCTGCTATTTAGCCCTTCACAGAGCCAGCCATCAGCCCGCGCACGAAGTAGCGCTGCAGACCGAGGAAGACAGCCAACGGCAGGATCATGCTGATGAATGCCGCAGCCGTCATCAGATGCCAGTCCTGTCCTTTTTCACCGACCAACTGCGCGACCGCGATGGTCACGGTCTGGTTCTTCTCTCCAAGGAACACCAGCGCGACCAGGTAGTCGTTCCACAGCCACAAGAACTGGAAGATGGCAAAGGATGCCAGCGCGGGTACGGAGAGGGGCAGAATCAGATTGGTGAAGATGGTGAAGTTTGAAGCCCCATCAATGTACGCGGATTCCAGCAGTTCCCGGGGGATAGTGCTGATGTAGTTGAAGAGCAGATAGGTCGCCAGCGGTAAGCCGAAGCCGGCATGCGCCAGCCAGATTCCGAGGAACGTCCCGTTCAATTCCAGCTTGACATAGTCCTGCAAAATCGGAACCAACGCGATTTGCAGCGGCACGACCAACAGGGCGACAATAATCGTGAAAACGATATTCCTACCCGGGAAGTCCAACCAGGCGAAGCCAAACGCGGCAAAAGCCGCAATCAGAATCGGGATAATCGTGCCCGGTATAGTGACCGCTAACGAGTTCAGGAAGGCGCCGCCCAGGTTGTTACCCGTACGGGTGATGGTCTGCCCCTGCGCATTCTTGTAGGTAATGGTCTTGCCGGTAAGCACGTCCTTGTAGTTCTGAAGATTCAGGTTGGTGGCAAAACCCACCCATTTATTTTCGGATATTACCATCGTGCGGGTGCGTTTATTACCGAACCAAGTGGCCTTGGTGCCGTCCTCCAGCTGGATGCCGCGCTGCCATTCCTGGAAGGTCGCGGTAGTGCCGCCGTAGGTGATTGGTCCATCCACATCCACGCTTTCCGGAATGACGACCCGGCTGATTTCCAGGTCTTCTTTATGCGGAAAAACGTTCCACCAACCATTCCTGAAGATTTCATCGCTGGGACGGAAAGAGGTAATCAGGATGCCCAGGATGGGAATCATCCACATCACGCAAATGAAAATCAGAACGAAATTCGTCCAGAAGGTTTGCGATGACTTTTGGGATCTTTGACTTTTAGCCATTAGAACCCCCTTCTTTGTTGATTGAACGATCGCACGTTGTTGACAATCACCGGGGTAACCAGCAGCAGCAGCACGATAGCAATCGCTGAAGCTCTGCCCGCGTGGTTATAGGTGAAGCTTTGCAGGTAAAACTCGTTGGCAATCACGTTGGTGCCGTTATTGCCGCCCGTCATCACGCGAACGACATCAAAGGTCTTCAAGCTAAAAATGATAATCGTGGTCGTCACCGTCAGGAGCGTGCCTTTGATATAAGGGACGATGATGCTAAAGAAAATCTTGAACTCGTTGGCGCCGTCAATCCGCGCCGCCTCAAGCAGTTCCGCAGGTACGCCCTTAATCGCGCTGGAGAGAATCACCATAGCATAGCCAGTCTGCAGCCAGACCATGATCACAATCAGGAAGAAGTTGTTCCATGGCGTCAGGTTCAGCCAGGGCTGCGGCGTCCCTCCCAGGGCGGTGACCACGGCGTTCAACAGGCCGATTTCGCGGATGCCGATGCCGGTGCCTTTGTAGGTATAAATGAATTTCCAAATAACGCCCGCGCCCACAAAGGACAGGGCATAGGGCGTAAAGATTATGGATTTATACAGCACCTCTGCTTTGGAACGGTCTGCCAGGGTGGCAATCAACAAACCGAAAGCCACGCTGAAGAAGGTTCCGAATACCAGCCAGAGCAGGTTGTTGCGGAATGTCTCGAGCATGCGCGGGTCAGTGAATGCGAACTTAAAATTCTCCAGACCAACCCACTCGGTGCCCAGATAGTTCCGGAAACTGGCAATCAGTGAGCGAATAACCGGGACGGCGAGGAACCAGCCCATGATGACCACCGCGGGCCCGACAAAAACAAAGGGTTGTAAGGTTTTCGCGACTTTTTTGGGGAGTTTCATGACCAGCCAGTTGGTCACGACATAAAGCAGTGCAACGCCGCCGACACCCCAAACAATCGCCACAAGCACCTGCACAATTTGGGGCGCTGCCGCCCGTTGTAGGAATAAATACCCCTGCCATAAAACCAGAAACGTAATCGCTGGTACCAGAACGGAGATGAACAATTGTCCAAGCGTCGTTCCAAACCAGGAAAGAATTTTCGTAATTGGATTGTTGGCGCCGGGGCTCTTCGTTTGGGTAATATTCATTCAAACACCTCCTCAGCCAAGCTACAATAGGGGGTTGGAGAGCAGGCAAGGGATCTTGCCCGCTCTCCTTTTTCAGGTTAGTTCAGCCTGGCGGCTTACTTTGGCCAGGATGCGTCGATCTGTTTCAGGGCTTCATCACGGGTGATGGAACCGCTGACGTAATCGGTCATGTACTTCCAGAACGTGCCAGCGCCAACCGCACCGGGCATCATGTCAGAGCCGTCGAAGCGGAAGGTGGTCGCATTGCGGATGGTTTCGGCAACGCCGCGGGTCACAGGATCCACGTACCAGTCCAGGGAAGCGTCGTTGTGGGTCAGGATAGCGCCGCCGCTCTCAACCCAAACCTTGAGGGATTCGCCAGTTGAGAAGTACTGGATGACTGCGCGCACTTCCGGTCTGTCATTGAAGACAGCGTAAATGTCGCCAGCGCCCAGAACGGGCTTGCCGTATTCTTCCTTGATGCCGGGCAGGTAGAAGAAGCTGTAATCTACACCAGCGACGGATTCTTCGGGGAAGAAGGTGGTCACAAAGTTGCCCTGGCGGTTGAACCAGCACTTGGGCGGGTTCTCGAACATGGGTTTCGGGGCGTCACCAAAGTTGATGGTGGGGATGGCAGCGCGGCCGCCGTAAACATAGGCAT
>CAZPWL010000009.1:4810-16587 GCA_964590535.1 uncultured Anaerolineaceae bacterium | reverse complement strand
GGCTTCTTTCACCTCAGGTGAATCGAACTTGAGTTCGCCAGCCACCCACTTATCGTAGTTTTCGCCGCCAGCAACGCGCAGCATCAGGTCTTCGATCCAGTCGGTCATGGTCCAGCCCGTCGCGGCGCCGGATTCGATACCGATACACCACGGAGTGTCGCCGTCATCAGCAATTTGCTGCGTGAGGGCCATCATCTCATCCCAGGTCTCGGGCACTTTGTAGCCGGCCTCATCAAAGGCCTTCTTGGGATAGAAGACGAAGGACTTGCCATTGGCGCGAGCCCAAATACCGGCAGCGATTTCACCGCTGGGGCCGGTCATCTTGGCCAGAGCCTGCCAGGCGTCGCTGTAGTTCGTCTTAATCCAGTCAGGATTGATCAGGGTGTTCATATCGATGGCATAGCCCTTTTCCACGGCGTACTTGAGCAAACCGGGCTGCGGGTAGTCAACGATATCGGGGCGGTCGCCGCCATCCAGACGAATGTTGATGTTGGCTTCAAATTCCTTGGAGCCTTCATACTGGATGTCGATGCCGGTCTTGTCTTCAAAAGCCTTGATGGAGTCGTTGAAAACAACTTCATCCTGGTCTGTGAAGGGGCCTGCCATGGTGACAACTTTCCCCTTGTATTGCCCGGCATAGGCATTGGCCAGCTCCTGCCCCTGGGGCAGAGCGGCTACGGTTTCACCCGCGGGTTCCTCAGCCGCAGGGGCTTCGGCGGTCTTGGCGCAGGCGGCCAGGACGAGGCTGGCGACAAGCAAAATTGCGATGCTTGCCCAAATAAATTGCTTTTTCGATCTCATTGTTTCTCCTTTTAAATATTAGTGTTTCAAACTAAGTGAAATGGACGAGATTCTCTCCTTGCTGATGTTCCAAGCTCCTTTCTATCTCACACGTGGATTGGCGGGAGATTAATTCAGTGGGTAGGAAGATGGAAGTGTCCGCAGGCGGTTTACCTTTCATCAACTGCATGAGAAGGCGGCAGCTCTGCCTGGCAATTTCATTCGCCGGTACGCGGACCGACGTTAATCCCGGATAATAATGAGCGGCTTCGGGGATATCATCAAAACCTACTATGGAAATATCCCTGGGGATTGTGAGCCCCGTTTCGTGGATAGCCGCCATGGCGCCCAGCGCGACGGCGTCGCTGCCGGCGAAAACCGCGGAAAACACACTGCCGCTGTCCAAAAGGTTGCGCATGGCGGTATAGCCGCTTGCGGAGTCAAAGTCAGCTTCCCGGATAAGGCTTTCGTCCAGGTCCAGGCCTGCGTCCACCAGCGCCTGGCGGTAACCCTGCAGCCGTTGGCTGGCTGAGGAGTAACTGAGTTTGGCGTTGGTGATGCAGGCGATGCGCGTATGTCCCTGTTCAATCAAATGGTTGACAGCCATATGCGCCGCCGCGCAGTTGTCAACGTCAACGAAGGGCAAATTGGAGCCGGGCACCTGCCCCAGAATAACGCAGGGTATCTCCAGCTGTTCCAGCGCTTTTAGCCCAGGGTCGTCAAATCGCGGCGTAAGCAAAATCATCCCGTCGATGTGCTTGGCCTGGGTAAGGCTCAGGTAGGTGTGGGTTTGCTCCCCGGGCTCCACCCATTCAATCAGCAGGCTGATTTGTTTCTCTTTAACCACATCCAGAAGCCCACCGATAATCTGGGGGAGGAAGTTGTCCGCTGCAATGTAATGGGGGTCGCGCGTCATAATCAAGCCAATGGCTTTTGCCTGCTTGGAAGCGAGCGCCCGCGCGGAAGCATTCGGATAATAACTCAGCTTGCGGGCAGCCTCTCTGACTTTTTGGCGGGTTTCCGGTCGCACATAATATTGTTTGTCATCGTTGAAGACGAATGAAACAGTTGTGCGCGATACTCCTGCCAGCTCAGCCACGTCGTGACTTGTGATCCTTTTTTCCATGCACCACCAAGACAAGAATCTATTAACGCGTGTTAATGAAGCTTTAACGAGTATAGCACATCTGCGGGGCTTGTCAACGAATCATGCAAAAAATGGCGTGTCTACTGCTGCGGCGCGGTGGTCTCTGGTCGTTTACGCGCGCTTATTAAGCCAGCACCCGGATGCCAGCTTCATTCTCGGCTGTACCAATCTCCCACACGGGGATGGCAGCGGTCTGCGCGTTCTGGTGGAAGGCGCTCAGTTTTTCTTCCGGAACCGCGAGCAAAAGCCCGCCGCTGGTTTGCGGATCAAACAGCAGCATGCGCTCGTAATCCGGGATATCCTCCGCGAATCGAACCCCATGCTCAAAGTAAAGCCGATTATCACTGGCGCCGCCCGGGAAAGTATAGGCTTGCGCGTACTTCAGCGCGCAGGAGACAAAGGGAAAAGCGCTCATGCGCAGGCTCGCTCCGCATCCCGAAGCTTTGGTCATCTCCGAAAGGTGCCCAAGCAATCCAAATCCAGTAATATCCGTAGCTGCTCTCAGTCCACACAGCACGGCAAGCTCTCCCGCGGCGCGGTTCAAGGTTTTCATCCAGCTGACGACTTCCGCGAGCTCGGCTTCTGAAACCATTTGGCGTTTGAGGGCGGTTGTCGTGACGCCGAAGCCGAGCGGTTTAGTCAGAAACAGATGGTCGCCAGGGCGTAAAGCGCCTTTGATGAGCAGCGCGTCGGTCTGCAGCATTCCCAGCACAGCCAGGCCGAATTTGGGTTCCTTATCCTGGATAGTGTGCCCGCCGGCGATAACCACGCCCGCTTCCCGGGCTTTTTCCGCGGCGCCGCGCATGATTTCCGTGCTGATTTCCAGGGGCAAGTCAGGGGGAAGGGCGGCAATGTTCAGGGCCAGGAATGGTTTCCCGCCCATGGCGTAGACGTCTGATAAGCTGTTAGCTGCGGCGATGGCGCCGTAATCGTAAGGCTCATCCACCACCGGAGTGAAAAAGTCCGTGGTGAACACCAACGCGCGGTTTTCATCCAATTTCCACGCCGCTGCGTCATCCGCGGAATCCAAACCGACCAGCAAATCAGGATAATCTGCCGGTGAAAAAATTGTGCTCAGGGGGCGCAGCACCTGCGCCAGCGTTTCCGCGTTAAGCTTCGAAGCTCAACCAGCACAGCTGGAAAGCGAAGTGAGGCGGATTTTTTTCCCTGAATTTGGGATGTCAGTCGCGTCCATAGCCTGATTCTACCCTATTGCAGTTTGCAGTGGACCTGCTGGTCGCATGTGAATTTTTGTGCCACCGCTTCGCTTGGCGAATATTCACTTGCTAATTCGCTTGGGCAGTGGCTGGGTAAAAATGCCTGAGAAAATATGCGATCTGATCCTGCCAGAAGAACCAGTCGTGAATTCCGTCTTCCTCTACGTAGGTCAATGGGACGGCCAATTCAAGCGCGCGCTGACGGAAGATGCGGTTGAGCGGCAGCAGCTCATCCTGTTTTCCGCAGGAAGCGTATAGCCGGGGATAGGCGGCAGGTTTTTTTGCGGCGCTTTCCAGCCACACCAAGGGGTCGTCCTTTCCGCCCGCTGCCTGGTTCAGGTCTCCAAATAACTGCGTGAATTCAGCGCGCATGGTCTCATCCTCAATTCTTGGAAAGAATTGCAGACCCAACACGCCTGAAAAGCTGCCAGCCGCGGAATAGAGTTCCGGGCGCAGCAGTGCGGCTTTAAACGCGCCGTAGCCGCCCATGGAAAGCCCCGCAATGGCGGTGTTTTCACGGTTTAAGTTAAGATGAAAAACTTTTCTCAGGTATTCCGGCAATTCTTCGGTGAGATAGCTGAAGTATGCCTGCCCGTTAACCATGTCGGTGTACATGCTGCGGCCGCCGCTGGGCATGATGACAGCCAGGTCCAGCTCGCGCGCCAGAATTTCAATGTTGGTATAGCGCTGCCAGGCGCTGGCATCGTCAGATAAGCCGTGCAGCAGAAACAGAACCCGAAAATCCTCCAGAGTCTTTTCTTTCAGGCTGCCCGGGCTGGGGAGGATCATGTAAAGCGGGAGATTGACCTTGACGCACACCGATGAATGGTCAACACGAAAAAGAGCCATGTAGTTTCCTCACTATTTGACCGGATCTAGCGTTAATCCGGAATATTTTATACATCGATTATACCCAAAGCACGCCTGGAGCTGCTTCCACACGCCGTACGAAAATTCAAGAAAATGAGATATGATTAGTTTATTGTCTTATCACGAAAGGAAATTGACATGCCGCTTTCAGATGATCTCTCCCATTACGCGTCCATTGTCTCCTGGAAGGTCAAACAACAGACCCAGATTCTGCACATCCAGGCGCAGATTCACGATCTGGAAAGCCAGATCGGAATTCAAAAAACCGTGCTGGCTGAACGAACCTACGAAATGTATTCCGAGGGCGCCCTTACGGAAGAACCAATCCGGCTGATATGCGAGAAAATCACCGCATTGATCGCCCAAAAAGCGGAACACCAGAAGGACTTGGAACTGCTTCGCGCGCAAAATCCCCCGGAAAAGCCCCAAAGCGCCTCAGCCGCCCCTGAAGACGCGGCGCCCGAACAGCCGCGGGAAGCCGCTGGCGAGTGGGTCGCGCCGGAGAACATCAGCGAGGCAGCCCCTTCGGTCGCGCCCCTGGAAGAACGCGGGGAGTGGGTGGAACCTGTCATTGACCCGGATCCGCAAAACCCACCGACGGAAGAATAACGCCTGGCTCAAGAAGCAGAAAGCATACTTATAAACAAGCGCCCGTTTTTCACGGGCGCTTTACTTTCCGAAAGAAAGTCACTTTGGGAACATAGAGCAAGCCGATTCCTTATTTCAGCGAAGAAAACTGCCTGACAAAAAAACCGGCTCTGTCGGTGTTTAGCGGGATATTTAGGAAAAGGCTGCGTGCGGCGCTTTCTTCAGACGCGCTTCACGTCAATATCAAAACCGGGGATTTTCGTCTTGCGTTCCAACCACTTAAGCAGCGCGTTCAGGGCAAAGACCATCAGAAGATAAACAGCAGCCACAGCCAGGTAGCTGGCAATTGGGTTGTAGGTGATGGTTGCGGCGCGTTTGGCTTTTGCCATTAAATCCTGCACGGCGATCAGGAAGACTACCGCGGTGGTCTTGAGCAGGGAAATCGGCTCATTGGACCAGGATGGCAGAGCCAGCCGCAGCGCCTGCGGCAGGATGACGTGGCGGATGGTTTGCCAGCGTGAGAGGCCAATCGAGCGTCCGGCCATCATTTGTGAGGGACCGATAGCCTGAATAGCCCCGCGCAGGTATTCGGCCTGATAAGCCGCGCTGTTCAGCCCAAGCGCGAGATACGCGGAAAGCGTTTGGGAGAGCGTGATGCCCAGGGAAGGTAAGCCGTAATAAATCAGGAAGAGCTGGACGAGCAGGGGGGTGCCGCGGAAAACTTCAATGTAGGCTGTGGCCGCGCCTCGCAACAATCGCGGTGCATAGACCTTCGCCAGCGCCAGGAGCAGCCCGAGCACGAAGCCCAGCGTGAGCCCGACCGCCGTCAATTCCAAAGTAATGCCGGCGCCGCGCACAAAGTCGCTAAAAAACCTCTGCAGGAGCTGCAGCCATTCCATTTACGCTTGCGCTTCTTTCTTCCCGTAGAGTTCCGTAATTTTCCACAGGAACTCACGGGTGCGTTCATATTTTGGATGGTAGAACAGCGCATCGGGCGACCCTTCTTCCACGATGCTGCCTTTTTCCATAAAGACGATGCGGTCCGCCACCTCCCGCGCGAAGCCCATCTCGTGGGTCACTACCACCATGGTCATGCCGTCCAGCGCCAGCTTGCGCATCACTTCCAGAACCTCGCCGATCAGTTCCGGGTCCAGCGCTGAGGTGGGCTCGTCAAACAGCATCACGCGCGGATCCATCGCAAGGGCGCGGGCAATCCCCACACGCTGCTGCTGACCGCCAGAGAGCTGCCCGGGATAATGCCCAGCGCGGTCCGCCAGACCCACCCGGGTGAGTTCCGCCAGCGCTTTGGCTTCCGCCTCTTTTTCCGGCATGTGCTTCACCCGCACGAGCCCCAGTTTGACGTTTTCCAGGGCGGTGAGGTGGTTGAAAAGCAGGAAATTCTGGAACACCATGCCGATATATTGCCGCACGCGGTCCTCATCCGTCCCTTTGGCGGTAATCTCCAGGTCATCCAGCCAGATCTGCCCGCCATCCGGTTTGGTAAGCAGGTTCAGGCAGCGCAGCAGGGTGCTTTTTCCTGTTCCGCTGGGGCCGATTATGACGATTGTGTCGCCTTCGTTGACGGTCAGGTCAATGTTCTCAAAAATGGTGTTGCTGCCGTAGCGTTTGGTAAGCTGTTTGACGGTAAGGATAGGTTTGCTCATCGGAGGCTCCGGGGGCTAAGGGTTGACAGGAATGCTCAGTTTGCGTTCGACCCGCCCCAAAACGCGGTTGGTAATGAAAACAAGGGTGAAGTAAATCAGCGCGGCGGTGATGTACGCAAGGAAAGGCTGTTGGGTGCTCGCGCTGATGAGCTGAGCCCGGCGCAGAATCTCAGGCACGCCGATCGCGTACACCAGCGAGGAGTCTTTGATGACAATCGCCGCCTCATTGGACCAGGAAGGGATTACCAGCCGGATCATCTGCGGGAGAACGACGTAGCGGATGGCCTGCATTTTGGACAATCCAACCGCCCGGGCTGCCATCATTTGTTCACCGCTAACCGAGAGAATCGCGCCGCGAAAAATTTCCAGTTGATAGGCGCTGCTGATAATTCCCAGCGAAATGGAACCCGCCCAGAATGGCGAGAGGTTTACCGCGCCGGACATGACGAAATAGAGGATGAAAAGCAGCACGATCGGGGGAATACCCCGCAGGACTGTGCTGTAAACGTCCATGATTTTTCCCGCCAGCTTGCCCCCATAAACTGCCACGAAAGCCAGCACCAATCCGATCAGCAATCCGGACGGGAGCGCAATCAGCGTAACGCCGAGCGTGAAGGCGGTACCTGAGGCGATGTACTGGATAAACCGTCCAAAATCCACCGGTTGTGCGTCTCCGTAATTAGTTGTTTACCAACAGTAAAAGAAAGGGGATACCCGACGTGGATATCCCCTTTAAGAAGGTGTTACTCGCTAAAGTATTTTAGAGCCAGAGCGTCGATGAAACCTTCGCCCTGGAGTTCCTTGATGATTCGGTTGATTTCCGCCTGCAAGGCGGTATCTCCGTTGGGGAGCACGATGTTGATCGGACCGGTGTAGAGCATGCCCTCATAGACAATTTTGAGCCCGGCTTGCTGCTGCATAATTGCCTTTGCCGGCACCGAATCAGCCACCAGCACATCAATACGGCCGGATTGCAGGTCAAGGGCAGCCTGGTCCACGCGTTCGTAGCGGGAAAGGTTGCTTTCGGGCATCAGACCGGCGTCCACCAGTTCTGTTGTCACCCAATCATCCTGCACTGTGCCGGATTGCACGCCAATTTTGTACTGCGCCACTTCCAATGGGTCGGCAATCGCGCTGGCGAATACTTCCGCCACCAGGAACGCGTCTTCAGAGGTGTAATACGCGTCAGAGAAGTCCACCTGAGCGTCGCGTTCCTCTGTATAGTTGAAGCAGGAGATGGACATGTCAATCTTGCCTTCCTGAACAGCGGCAATCAAGCTGTCGAAAGGCATGTCGGTCCACTCCAACTCCACGCCCATCCGCTTGGCGATTTCCGTCATCAGTTCGATATCAAAACCGGTAAATTTACCCGATTCGTCGACGAATTCATAAGGTTCATAATCAGCAGAGGTGCCGACAACAACCTTACCATCGGCCTTAATCTTGTCGAGCACAGATTCTGTTTTTTGCCCCGCGCAGCCAGCCAATAAACCAGCAATCAGGACAACCAGCACCAGAAAGACCAAACTTTTCTTCATGCGCTTCCTCCTAGAAGTGATATGGGGATGAAAAGGTGAAGTAATTATACCTTTGAAACGCTGAAAACTTCATTTTTCCTAAAGTATCGCGGTTTACGCGCGATTTCTGCGTAAGCGCTATACTCGCTTCCTTCACACAGACATTCCGCCCGCGTTGGCGCATGTGAGGCAAGACACTGCGCAAAACTCAATGGGGTGGTTATAGGCCTGAATCCAGGTCGGCGGCATCTCTGCGCAGGAAGGCGCGGTACGCGGCCAACTCTTCCGGACTGAGCAGGTCGCGCAGCTCCGCCTCGCTCAAACCGAGCATGTTCAAGGTCAGAAAGTCCATGCTGCTCATCTGGTCTGGGGGAGGTGTCTCTCTGTGGGGTTGGGCTTTGTCATCCACGGCGGCTTAATCCTCATCATTTTCTTCGATTTGCTGTTGGACCATCTCAATCTCGCGCAGGACATCTTTCTGAGAGACATTTTCTTTCAGTTTCTGCAGCTCCAGGTCGTCATGGTTTTGGATTCCAAGCCGGGCTTCCAGCTCATCCAGCATTTTCAGGATGCGCGTAATTTCGTACTGGTTAAGCATGCTCATTTGCAGGTCCAGCTCCGCCCGTCGGTCCGCTTCGGCTTCATCGCGGTTCTGGGAGATGAGGATGAAGGTGCTAAGAAAGAGTACTTCGATATTAACGAAACCGATTAGCATGCTGAAAGGGAAAGGATCATAAGGTTGGTTGCCGAACCAGCCGCTGTTTATCAGAATGTGAAATACGATCAGGACAAGATGAAAATATAGAAAGCTGAAGCGGCCGGCAATGCTGGTGACGCGGTCAGAAAGCCTTTGCTCAAAACTGCGCCGCTGGCGATTCTTTTTTTGCAGCTCAAAACTGGTGCGGATGTTGTCCTCAAGCACATGCACCAGGTCGGGGTCGTAATCATCTTCGGGGTCAAAATTAAGCGGGTTCTGCGGCATAATTCCTCATCAACATATGCGCTGATTATACCGGAATTAGGGCGGAGCTCGGCTGGTTTTGGAAGGAGGCAGGCTGTGTTATGCGCCAAGGTGTTCCGATCAGGCTCCGGCGGGCAAGCCGCCAATTGCCCCTTGCCAGCGCAGGAAATGTGATATACTCTTGCGGCTCTCATGGTGAGGGCTTTTATTTGGGTGTGTGTTTTGGACGTTCCAATCTGAGCCCCGGGTTTCATCCCCGGGCATTTTGTTGGGAGGCGCGGCACCGCGAGGAGCCGCCCGGCTGTAATAAAACGTTTTGCGGAATCATCAAGACATCCCCCTGAGTGAAAATTAATCTGCGGTAATACGGTCTCTGGTACCCAGAGCGTTTTCTGCCGCGCAAGCAAACACAGGAGTTTTGATGACTGAAGCGTTTAACGTAAATGAGAATTTTGATAGTTTAAACCTGCGCCCGGAATTGGCGCACGCTGTTAAGACCTTGGGGTACACCCAGCCGACACCCATCCAACGTGGAATTATTCCCTTGATGATGGCCGGTAGCGATGTGACCGGGCAAGCCCAAACCGGCACCGGCAAAACCGCCGCCTTTGCCATCCCTATCCTCCAGCGGCTGGACCCAGCCGCCAGATTACCGCAGGCTTTGGTCGTTGCCCCGACCCGCGAGCTTGCCCTGCAGGTGGCGGAGATGACCCAGGCTCTGGGTCAGTACCTTGAAGTTAACGTGCTCGCCATTTACGGCGGCACTGCCTATAGCGAGCAATTATCTGGTTTGCGCAGGGGCGCCCATGTCGTCGTCGGCACGCCCGGGCGCTTGCTGGACCTGGCAAAACGCGGCCGGCTGGACCTGAGCGCAGTACGCTTTGTGGTGTTGGACGAAGCCGACGAAATGCTGTCCATGGGCTTCATTGAGGACGTGGAAAGCCTGTTGGCGCAGACGCCTGCGGAACGTCAGACCGCTCTCTTTTCCGCCACCCTGCCCAAACGCATCGTGCAGCTCGCGGAAAACTATCTGCGCGAGCCCAAAACTGTGCGGATCGAAGCCGAGCAGGTGACTGTATCCGCGACTGAACAGCGCTATTACCTGGTGAACGAGTTCGACAAGCTGGCCGTACTCACGCGTCTCTTTGAAGTCGAAAATATCAGCACAGCCTTGATTTTCACGCGCACCCGCGCCCGCACCGGAGAACTGGTAAACGAGCTGAACCTGCGCGGTTTCCCCGCGGAAGCGCTCAGCGGCGACATGAGCCAGGAAGCGCGCGAACGCACCATGGCGCGATTCCGCAGCGGGAATGTCAAAGTTCTCGTGGCGACGGACGTTGCCGCGCGCGGCTTGGATGTGGAAGGCATCTCGCATGTTTTCAACTTTGACCTGCCTGATGAAGCCGAACTATTTGTCCACCGCGTGGGCAGAACAGGCAGAGCCGGGCGCACTGGAACCGCGATTTCGCTGGTGACCCCCTCCGAAAGGCGGCTGATGCGGGAAATCGAACACTTCACCAAGCAGGAAATGCGCGCGTGCAGCATTCCGACCCAGGAAGAAATTCAGGCTAAGCGGCTGAACGACCTGATGACCAAAATTTCGATGTGGCTCAAGCGAGGCAGAGCCAAAGAAGAACGCGCGCTGGTGGAAAGTTTGCTGGTGGAAGGTCTGGATCCGCTGGAATTAGCCGCGGTTGCGCTCAAAATCGCCCGGGCGGAAGAAAAACAGCGCCCGATTGCGTCCGTCAGTCCGCTGCCAGAAAAAGCAGTGCGTCCGGAGCGGCGCCCGCACCCAAGCACTGGTTTTCCGCGGCGAGGGGCAGCGGAAGCCAAAAGTTACTCACCGCGCCGCGAGCACGAAGAGCGCTTTGGTAGGGAGCCGCGGCGGGATAGTGGTGACCACCCCCGCGAAGCTGGAATGGTGCGCATGGCGCTCGGCTTGGGCAGGAAGGACGGCATTCGGCCCGGCGACGTGGTTGGGGCGATTGCTTTTCATGCGGACATCCCTGGTTCAAGCCTGGGCAAAATCATCATTCAGAACGACCGGACCATGGTCGATGTTCCCGAAGCGTATGTCAGCAAAGTTATCGCGGGCAATGGACGGTATATGATACGCAAACAAGAATTTAACCTGCTGGCGATAGATTAACGATTAGAGCGTGCAATTTTGCGCGGACCTGACCAGGTCCGCGCTTTTTTTTACTCGGACAGGCTAATGGAATTTGCCGAAGCAAACTCCTCGGCGTATTCCTTATTTGTAAAGGAGAAATCCAGTGAGTTGATTGCGTACATACTGGTTTTCATGTTTACGGTAAAACCCAATCCGCCGTTCTCGGTTACGAAAGGAATTTGCCGGAATTTGGGTTCAAACAAGACCAGCAGCAAGTGCACGATTATGAATGCCAGGAAAGCAAGGATCAGGTTCCCGATGCAGGGGAAAATCAACGGAATGAGCAGGAAGTTCAATCCGGGTGGGAGCGTGCTCCCAAATTCGGTGAGGGGCTTGAAGAGAAAGAACCAACCGATAAAGACGACCAGGAAGACCGGAAGGCCAATTGCGGAGAGCAGTTTTTTGTACTTGCTGAAAACAATCGAATGGTCAAGGCAGTAGGGGACCTGCAGCTTGGTGGAAAATGAGGCAGTGCGTTTGCCCATTGTTTTTCCACCGGATAGATCAATGACCTGATAGGTTTCCACGGGCTTGTTGCAGTAGACGCAGCGTTGGGGAAAACTGACCTGCAAAGTTTGCCTGCCGGTTTCCAAGGCTTGCAGGCTTGGGTTCATGGGAACAACGACTTTATACTTCATGGGTACCTCCGGACACAAGGCGTGCTTACGTAGCACACTTCGTATTATGCGTTTGACTGGCTGTGATTACGCGAATGCTGCGCAGGCATACTGTCATTCTGAACGAAGTGAAGATTCTTGCGTCCTTGAACACAGGACACTCCGGATAATGACCCTGAGAGGTAAAGCGCAATCACGCCTCAGATTAATATAGATTGGACAATTCCATTATGCGTTTATTGGGGG
>CAZPWL010000009.1:0-4710 GCA_964590535.1 uncultured Anaerolineaceae bacterium | reverse complement strand
AATCACGCCTCAGATTAATATAGATTGGACAATTCCATTATGCGTTTATTGGGGGGCTGTGTCAACTTGCCTGCAGGGCTTGGAGCAGGGGAGGGTCGCTTTGCGTTGTATAATCGGGTTATGGAGATAGCGGTTATCGGAGCAGGGGCGTCGGGGATATTTGCGGCATTGGCTGCCGCACAGGCCGGTAAGCGCGTCACGCTTTACGACCACAACGTGGAAATCGGTAAAAAACTGCTGGTTACCGGCAGCAGCCGCTGCAACATCAGCAATGCTAATGTGGGCGCGGAGAAATACGCCTGCGCGGATGAGGGCTGGATGCGCGCGTTTTTCCAGGCCTACCCGCCCGCGCGCATGCTTGGCCTACTGGACGCGCTTGGTATCCCGACCTACAGCACGGCAGACGGCTGGTACTACCCGCTCTCCAATTCCGCGCAGTCAGTCGTGGAAATCCTGAAAGCAGACTTGCTTGCCCGCGGGGTGTCACTCTGGCTCTCCACCCAGGTGGTTGATTTGCGCCGCTCGAACGGGGGTTTCGCCTTGTGCTTTCCATCCGGCGAGCCTGCCAGAGAGCGCTTCTTTGACAAGGTCGTGCTGGCAGCCGGCGGAAAGGCTTACCCGACCTTGGGTTCACGTGGAGAACTCTTTCCGGTTCTCGCGCGCCTGGGGCACAGCGTGGTTCCGTTGGTCCCGGCTTTGGGTCCGCTTGTGCTCTCGCTTGGCAAATTTCAGGCTTTGCAGGGGCTGCGCTTTGATGTGGGCACGGCGGTGTATGCAGGCAAGCAGCGTCTGGGGGCGTCTTTCGGCAACGTGATTTTTACCGCTAAAGGTTTGAACGGACCCGGCGTGATGAACATCTCGCACCTGGCTGCGCGCCGCGGCGGGCAAAGCATGAACCTTGAATTGGATTTTCTTTCCGCTTTTGAGTCTGCTTTTTCCGCAGACGCGCTGGACCGTGCCAATGGGGTATCCCCATTGGCTTTCCTGAACCGCTTTTTCCCTCCCAAAGCCAGCCGATTCTTTCTTGAATACGCCGGCATCGAGGCGGGACAGGAAGATAAGCCGTTAGCGCCGGACGCGCTGCAGGAGCTGTTGGCAGCGCTGCGCAGAGTTTCCCTGCCGATCCTGGGAACCAGAAGCTTTGACGAAAGCCAATTAAGCGCGGGCGGGGTGCCTGTGACTGAAGTGCGCCCGGACAGCTGCGAATCTACGCTTGTTCCAGGTTTGTATCTGGTAGGGGAGACGCTGGATGTGGTCGGACCTTGCGGAGGCTATAACTTGCATTTTGCGTTTACTTCCGGAACCCTGGCGGGTCTCCATCTTGCCGGGTTGGCTGCCAGGCCACAAAACGCTCTTCGCGCATAATTCTGATAATCTGAAGGAGTGACCATGCCCATCCCATTCATCGAACCTTTCCGCATCAAAGTCGTCGAGAAGCTAAAGGTCACGACGCGCGAGGAACGCGCGGCTGCGCTGGCAAAAGCGCACAACAACCTGTTCGCCGTGTCCGCGGAAGACGTGTTTGTGGACTTGCTGACCGACAGCGGGACCGGGGCGATGAGCGACGCGCAGTGGGCTGGTATCATGCGCGGGGACGAGTCTTATGCCGGCGCGCGCAGCTTCGCGCATTTTGAAAGCGCGGTGCAGGATGTGCTTGGATTTCCGTGCGTGCTGCCCACCCATCAAGGCCGGGCGGCGGAAGGCATGCTGTTTCAGACTTTGGTTAAAGCTGGGCGGGTTGTGCCCAACAACCGGCATTTTGACACCACCCAGGCAAATCTACTGGTCCTTGGCGCGGATCCGGTCGATCTGACTGTCCCTGAAGGCGACGACCCCGAAGCGAATCTTCCTTTTAAGGGCAACATGGACCTGGAGCGCTTGGAAGCGCTCATCCAGCGGGTCGGGGCGGAACGAATCCCGCTCGGGATGACCACCATCACCAATAATTCCGCCGCCGGTCAGCCCGTCTCCATGGAAAATATCCGTCGGACCAGCGAGATCTATCACCGCTATGGCATTCCATTCTTCATTGATGCCTGCCGCTTCGCGGAAAACGCCTGGTTCATCAAGCTGCGCGACCCACAATATGCAGCCGTGCCGGTCGCGCGAATCGTCAAAGAAATATTCAGCTACGCGGACGGATGCACGATGAGCGCCAAGAAGGACGCGATTGTCAATATCGGCGGTTTCATAGCGTTCCGGGACCCGGCGCTGAAGCAGCGCATTGCGGAACACCTTATCGTGCACGAGGGTTTTGTTACTTACGGCGGGTTAGCCGGGCGGGACCTGGAAGCGCTGGCGGTCGGTTTGTACGAAGGTATTGATGAGGATTACCTGGCGTACCGCGAAAGCCACACGCGTTACCTGGGTCAGGCGCTGACCGAAGCCGGACTGCCGGTTTACCTGCCCACTGGCGGGCACGCGGTATACGTGGACGCCGGCAAAGCGCTGCCGCAAATTCCTCCCGCGCAATTCCCGGGCGTTGCCCTGGCGAACGCGCTCTATGTGGAGGGCGGCGTGCGGACTGTTGAGATTGGCAGCCTGATGTTCTCCCGCCCGGACCCGGACAGCGGGAAAATGATTTACGCGCCGATGGAACTGGTGCGCTTCGCGATACCAAGACGCGTATACACGCGCAGCCACCTGGATTACGTCGGGGAGACCGCAGCGGAGCTGGTTCGCAGGGCGGGCAGCCTGCGCGGGCTGCGTGTAACCTGGGCGCCGCCAGTGCTGCGGCACTTCACCGCGCACCTTGAGGAAATATAGGCGTTTGGATGCACTGAGCACGTACCAGAACAAAGGCTCGTATTTATATTGCGCGGTCCTCCGCGAGACGGTTCTGGAACTTAGCGAATCCTTTGCGGAGTAGGAGCTGTCGGAGAAACTTAGGGGATTCCATAGGCACAAGCCGTAGCCACGATGGTGAATTGGAAAGCATCCAAGCGTCATGAGGTAAAATTCACCTTGAGCCGACATTGACAATGGTTTTCTTCCATGTTTCGTCTATTTATGACTTTTGCATGGAGTGTCTAACCCACGAAAGGAGAAATTATGGCAGTAATCACTATCTCCAGAGAATCAGGCAGCGGTGGGAAAGAAATTGCCGCGCTTTTATCTGAGAAACTGAACTACCAGATTCTAACCAAAGCAGTCATGATGGACTTGGTGGGGCGGCTTGAGTCGGGCGCTCTAGCCCAGAGTTCGTCCGAAGGGACCTCGATCACCGAAGGCTTGCTGGATTGGATGAGCATGCCAGCAGCGCAGCGGGAAAAAAGCACCCTGGCTTCCATTGATTTTGAGAAACCCCTGACTGTTCGGCAGGTGCGCGATCTGGTGCTGGCTGCTTACCAACACGATAATATGATCATCATCGGGAGGGGGAGCCAGGTCATCCTGGCAAATAAGCCCGATGTGCTGCATGTGCGCGTTATCGCTCCGGTTGAGAAGCGCACCGCGGTGCGGGTTGCCCGCGAGGGATTAAGCCTGAAAGAAGCGCAGAAAAAGCTGATGGATGCCGACAAAGCCCACGTAGATTTTGTCAAAAACTTTTTTGATGTGGACAATCGCGACCCTGTGCTCTACGACCTGGTGATTAACACTGGCAAGATTTCTATCGAAGCCGGGGCAGAACTAATTCTTTTAGCCTTGGAAAAATTACCCAAGCCCGGTTGACATTCCTTTGCCAAAATGGGGAATTGTTAAATCGATGTTAAATCGGGCTGAGCCTATTAATTAGCCTCTATAATTCTTTCGTTAAATTTGCTGAGTCGAAGAGAAAACTATGGAAAACTGGCCGTTATTTTATGTTATTGTGTTAGGACTGGCATTAATCGGTGTGTTGGTGGTGACTGCCAATCTTTCGGTAAAAAAACTAGTTGGGATCGCCGCCTACTTTAATTTGTCGAGCACCTTTATGGGGATGACCGTCGTCTCTCTGGCGACATCAATTCCTGAGATCACCTCGCATATCACGGCATCCGCCAAAATATTGGGCGGCAGCCTGGATTTTAAAATTGGCTCGTCGATTGTGTTGGGTTCAAATATTGGTTCGGATGTAGTTCAACAAACTTTCATCCTCGGGCTGGTTGTACTCCTGACCGGCACGATGCACTTCCGGCGATACTTCATGTGGAAAAGCATGGTCCCGATGATCGCATCCACGGTGATGTGTATGATTCTTTTTGGCACCTTCATCCTGTACAGTTTGTACCTCTATCATGACGAGCGCAAGTTCTATCAGGCTGAAGATAATGTACCGATGTCTGAAGAGATATCGGACAGCGTTCCGAAAACAAAAAAGCAAGTGGCGATTGACAGCCTCGTTACCGTTTTTCTGCTCACGCTCACAGTGTTGGCTGCCTCGCAAGTGCTGCGCATTACCGAAATTGTGGTGAACCAAACGAATATCAGCGGTTCACTGCTTGGGGTAGTCACTCTGGGTTTGGCTTCCGCGATGCCGGAACTCAGCACGGCTTTGGCTGGTGTGCGCCACAAAGAGTTCGGGATTTCATTGGGAACTTTAATTGGCAGCAATATCACTAACCCACTGGTTGGGATTGGTCTGGGAGCTTTGATTTCCAAGTACGCGGTTCCGCGCCCATTAATTCTCTGGGACCTACCCTGGGAAACGTTAACGGGCATCCTATTGTGGATTATTCTGTGGGCTCGCAAGGGTAAACTGGGGAAGATAGAAAGCTTCTATTTAATGGG